>CAMDOY010000272.1 GCA_945903655.1 Rhizobium sp. Q54
ATCGATGTTGCGGGTGCTGGCGAGCTCTCATTGCCTCGTCGTGCGGCAACCCCACGCCCCCGCCGCCAAAGCGGGCGAGCCCTGCCGCATCATCCGGCTTACGAGAGCTTGAGGGCCGTACGTCTCGGGAAATCAAGCCTGAAGCCTGCAGACTTGGTCCTGACCGTTGGGATGCGCTTGCGCTGAACCCAGCGAAACCCCTCATGGCGCGTGATCACGGCCAGATCCACCGGGCCGCCGATGGTCTTGAGCTGCCGGTCCGCCCGCAGGCGTTCGAAGGCCAGCGAAGTCTCCATGAGGAAGCGCGCCACATCCACGGCGTCCAGCAACGGCATGCCCGGGGTGACCAGCATGGGACTGTCCATCTCGTCCGTGGGCGAATCGCTGCTGTTCTGATTGAAGAGGGACACTTCCGCCAATTGGGCCTCGGCCTCGTTGAAGCCGGAATGGGGCACATCGCCCAGCAGGCGATTGATGCAGCCCGCCTGCCCTTCCCAACTCAGGCCGTAATCATCCTCGCCCCAGACCAGTTCGGGCTCGATGGGGTCGAGGCCGTCAAACCGGATGGACCAGGTCTCCGGCAGCGGGGCGTTGGCGGAATAACCACTGAGAATCAGCGCGCTGCGGATTGGCGACAAGCAAGCCTGGGAGGTCTCCAATATATAGTCTCGTAGCTTGGTCGAGACCTCTTCCAGCGTGTAGGATCCTTTATCGACATAGCAGGCGGAGCCCCGCAGGGCCGCACGAACGCTGAAATCCTGCATGACCGAAATGAGCGCACGCGAGCCCACCGCCCCATCCCCGCTGATCAGGACGCCAATGGGCAGCCCCTTGATCAACTGGATGTTCTTCTCGGCATTCGCATAGAGGTGGCCACGATGGAGCACAGCGCTGTCGCTGGCCATCACCACACCATCCTGAACCTTGATCGAGAGAATGATGGTCACGGGTAAAATCCACATCTTCAATCGAGGACCGGAGACTTTTGTAACAAAATCGAAGGTCATCGAAACATCAACTTACATGAGTAAATCTGCAGGGAATTCAGATGTTACGTCAATAGGACAATTTCGATTTTTCAAAAAATATTATTGCATTTGTTTTAAATTTGTAATCACAGGCAATATTTACAGTTGCAAAAAAGCGACAAGGAACGGGCGCGCGGACCTTGGGTCAGCGCCAAAAAAAGCCGGATTTTCGGGGAAAAGATTGGAGGCCTCGCCCGGAATCGAACCGGGGTGCAAGGATTTGCAGTCCTCTGCGTAGCCACTCCGCCACGAGGCCGCTGCGGGCCACAGCCCGAAGCGAGGCTTCCATAGCAAGGAAACAACCTCCACGGCAAGGCGAACCTGCAGGCTTGTCTCTTTTCCTTCGCCAGAGCGGAAATAGGACGAGATGACGCAATAAATCGCTTTGCAATTCCCTTACGAGTTGCTACAAGCCCGTCACGCCAAGGCGTGATCCCCGATAGCTCAGTTGGTAGAGCATTCGACTGTTAATCGAATGGTCGCAGGTTCGAGTCCTGCTCGGGGAGCCAATTTTTCCAAGACCTTATCGTGAAGCGTTTTCCTCGCCGCAATGCGTGGGGCGGCAGCGCTGGGCCGAGCCTCCGCTGCTTCCCGAGATTCGGAAATTCCGGTCTCTTCGCACAGCTTGAGGATGGCCATCGCCTCACTGGCGAGCGCTTCTGGCAGGAATGAGAGAACAGGGCCCATGACGCCCGCGGAGCAGGCGCAGCGCAATGCGGCGCTCGGCGGCCCGAGCGTTCAGTTGACGCCCCGGCGCGACATCAGCTTCACAACTTCGCCGACACCCGTCCATAGACCGCCAGCCCCCGCTGCGCGCTCATGGCACGCATGAGCGGGAGCGCGACCGTCAGATCGACCGTCACCCCCTGGTAGCCCGTGTTCCAGCCGACGCCGACGCCCACGGAAAGCATATCGACCCTTTGGGGGAAGGTGCTGAACACCGAGCCCTGATCAACGAAGACGAACCCGTCGACCCCCTTGGTCAGGTATTCCTCCAGACTATGGTGCAGCTCGAAATTGCCATACCAGCCGCCATAGCCCGCAACCCCGTTGGTGGGATAGCCGCGCACGGTGGTGGGGCCGCCGATCTGGAAGAGTTGATCGCTGGTGAGCAGCTTCTTCGTCGCCCACTGAAACGAGCCGGAGGATGTCAGCGATAGCTCCAGCGGCAGGCGCATCAAGCCCGACCAGGCGGCGTTCATGGCCATGAAGGATTGCTGAACCCCCGTGACGTTCATGGTCGTGTTCACAAGCGAGACATTGGGCGCGATGGTGGCTGTGAAGGCGGCGCCCGTATAGCTCACGGTCGCGCCAAGGGTTTTCTTGATGCTCTTGTTGTCGGTGATGAGCACGGAGGTTTCGCGCGACTCCGACTTGCTCAGGGTGAGGGCGCCATTGGCGAGCAGCGCCCAGGCGGAGGTTACGAACAGGGGCTGGCTGGCGTTGGCGGCGACGCTCATGGAATCGCCATCCACCTTCAGCAGCGCATAGGGCCCGCTGACGATCTTGATCCGCCCCTTGGTGGCGCTGACGCCGACGCGGCCGCCCCAGGGGTTGAAGGGGATGTTATAGGAAACGTTGAGGTTGAGATTGCCCTGCGCGCCCACGCCATAGAGCGTCAGCTTGTCGTCATTGCCCCAGAGGCCATAGCGCTGGTAATTGATCCCCGCCTCGTATTGGCCGACGGACTCCACGCCCATATTGTCCGCAAAGACCTGAATCGCGTTCACCGGCGGCTCGAGCACCGTCAGCTGAATGTCCGTGAGGCCGAAATTCGCGCCGGGCTGCAGGGAGGCCTGGATCTGCGCATTGCGGGATTTGTTGAACCAAGCCACATCGCGTTCGATGGCGGGCACATCCACCACGGAGCCGGGCGTTCCGTTGATGGCGCCCATGACGGTCTCGGTGGGCAGACGGTCATTGCCCTCCACTTTCACCGCGCCCAGCCTGCCCTCGATGATGGCGACGCGCAAAACCCCGTCGGCGAGATCCTGCTGGGGGATATAGGCGATGGCGGTGAGAAGCTTGCGGGCTGCAAACAGGTCGTTGACCGCCTGCACGAGGCGCTGCATCCCCAGATTGTCGATCTGGCGTCCCGTATGGTCCGCCGCGATGGCGGCGAGCTCTTCCTGTGAGATGAAGGCGGAGGAGTCGAAGACGACTTTGTTCAGGAGGAATGTCGGCCCGCCGCCCGACCCGAATTTCATGGGCGGGCGTTCCGGCGCCACCACGGCCGCCCTGCCCTCCTGCAGGCCATCGCGCTGCTGCTGGGCCTCGCGGGATCGCTGGATCTGCGTGGAGATGGCGCCGCCGTCGGGCATGGGCGGCGCCTGAGGTGTTTTTCGCGGAACTGGCGATGCTGACGCCATGGGTGACCGTCGATTCATTCGACGAGGCCATACGCGCCGTGGTGACCGAGTCGAAATCGGCGATGGCGAGCGCGGCGGCCACGCTCACCTTGCCCTCGCTGGTCTTCGCCTGATCCGCATAGGACGAACCGTCAGCGCGTTTCTTTGTGTTGAGATATTGGCTCGACTGGCTGTCCTCCTGCGGCTTCTCCGCCCCCTTGGCGGCGGCCTTGGCGGTGGTGGCGGCGCTCACATCCGCCGTGGCGGAGAGCGCGAGGCTGTCGGCGGCGACGCTCGCCTGCTCCTCGATGAGCGCCTGGGTGGTGGCCGAGACCACATTGACCGCGACGCTACCGCCCGAGGCGTCCGCGCCGCCCTTGGTGGCGTCCGCATTGGCGGTGGAGGAGACCGTATTCTTCGCGGTCAGGCTCACGGCGCCGCCGGAGGTCACGGAGGCGTCACCCGCCACGCGCACCCGCGCCTCGCTGGTGGTGGTGACGATGGCGGCGGCGGCGTCCGCCTTCGCGCTGAAGGCCGTGGGCATGCCTGCATCCGCATTGGATGTGGCGGTGGCTGTGGCGCGCAGATCGACGCTGGCCGCTTTGATGATGGCGCCAGAGAGCACATCCACCGAGGCCAGCACATCCGTCACGGCAACCGTGAGGGGCGTGGTCGTCATGCGCATCTCGCCCTTGGCGGCAGCCGACGCGGTGAGCGCGCCGGAGGCGGTCACCTCAGCGTTCTGGATGGAGATCGTCGCATGGGCTAGGGAGAGCATCTCGCTCGTCGCGGTGAGCGTGATGCGGCCCCCTTCAATGGTGGCCGCCGCCTTGCCCGCGCCCGCCTCGCCAATCGCGATGCTGGCGCCGCCGCTGGTCAATGTCCCCGTGGCCGTGAGGGTCACATCCCCCGCCCGCCCGCCATTGATGGATGAGGCCAGCAAGCGCCCGCCAGCGAGCACCGACAAATGGGGCGCGATGAGGGTGATGGCGCCCGACCCGCTTTGCGCGCGGGTGTCGATAAGGCCATCGGAGGCGATGGTGATGGAATTGTCCGCCTCCAGCCGCACGGCGCCGCCGTTGGTGACAAGATTGGGTGAGAGGCTGGCGCCATTGGCGCTGGCGGCGCCGCCGGTGACGATGAGATCGCGCGGGTCGAGCAACAGGGTTCCCGCCTTGCCCTGGGCCGCCCCCAGATCAATCAGGACGGCCCCCAGCCGCTCGGTCTGCTTGGCGCTCAACTCCACAAAGCCGCCATCGCCGGAACTCCCGCCAGCGGCGACAAACTGCGCGCCGCTCGCCACCGCCAAGTCTGTTCCAGCCATGACGACGATGGAGCCTGCGTCTGATTGGGCGCCCACGCCCGACACGCTGACCAGCGCGGTAGACGCAATCTCAATGGTCTGGCGCGAGGCGATATCGACACGCCCGCCCTTCACGCCCGCAGCGCCCTGCGCCTTGACGGCGCCGGCTATGCTGACCTTGTCGCCGGACAGGGCGACCTTACCGGCGCCGTCCCGCCCCGCATTGGCGCGGACCCGGGCGCTCGCCCCCAGCGCCAAGGCGCCGCCCGCCTTGGCCGAGACCTCAGCCGCCTTCAGGCTCCCGTCCACGGAAACATCGCCCACAGCGGCGATGGAGATCTTGCCATTGCGCGACACGATGGCGCCATTCCCCGTCCAGCCCTCCGCATTCACGGAGTTGGTGAAGGCGATCCTGTGCTCGGCGGCCTTGCGCGCGCCCTCGAGCGATCCGGCCACCTGCACATCCATGGCCGTGATCACCACCTCGTCGCGCGCGTTGATGCGGCCCTTGATGACCACGGATCCATCGGGCGAAACGGGCGTATCCCCGCGCAAAACCCTGCCCACCAGCGCCTCATTGACGACGCCGCCGGAGATCATCTGGTCAAGGACTTCCCTGGTGGGCGTCGCGATCATGAGCGAGCCCACATTCACCACGCCAGAGGCACCCACGATCATGCCGTAGGAATCGGCGAAGACCACGCGCCCGCCGATGGCGCCATTCTGATAGGAGTTCAGAAC
>CAMDOY010000273.1 GCA_945903655.1 Rhizobium sp. Q54
TGTCGATCTTCAGGCTGCCATCAACCGCTTCGTCGCCGAGCAAAATGAAAACCCAAAACCCTTCCGCTGGACCGCAGATCCCGATAAGATCATCGCCGCTGTCAAAAGAGGGCACCAAGTGTTAGATTCTGTCCACTAGAAAAAGTCCGGAGCAGAGGTCTGAAACAAAAAAACAATGCGGATTCGCAGGGAGATGCAGGATGCTTAAACAGGTACACTGTCTGGCAGTCGCGCTGAGCGCCGCCTTCACGTTTCCGCTAATCACGCAGCCACGAGCTGCTGATTATCCTGCAGGGCGCGTCACCTTGGTCGTTCCGTTTCCGGCAGGGGGCAGTACGGATCTTGTGGCCCGCCTATTAGCGCAACATCTCAGCATGGTCTGGAAACAGGCCGTGATTGTCGATAACAAACCGGGCGGCAACGCTATGCTTGGCCCGACATTCGTAGCCAAGTCGGCACCGGACGGGTACACATTGCTGATAAGTGCGCCGACCATCGCGACGGCGCCAGCGACAATGAAAGTAATGCCTATTGATCCGCTCAAAGAGCTCTCGCCAATCTCTCAACTTGTCGAGATGCCGAATGTCGTAACAATCAATACCGCGCTGCCCTTCAAGACCCTCCGCGAATTAATCGATTATGCGAAGGCTAATCCGGACCAGCTCAACTCAGGTACGTATGCCATGGGATCGTTGCTGATAAGTTCTCGGTTCAACGCTGCTGCGGGTGTAAAAATGCCGACAGTTGGCTATCGCGGGGAAGCCCTGATGATGGCTGCGACGGCAGCTGGTGAAGTTCAGGTTGGAATTACCACACCAGTGACCGCAATGGAGAATTTGGCGCGAGGTCAAGTCCGTGCGCTAGCCGTTACGTCGGACAAGCGTATGGCTATTTTCAAGGATGTACCGACCACGGCTGAGGCAGGCCTGCCGGAATTTACCCCCTCTGCCTGGTTCGCATTACTTGCGCCTGCAGGAACACCGATAGAATTGCGCAGGTTCATTTCGGCCGAGGTCGCAATGTTCGTGAAAAAGGAAGAAGTGGTAGCTAAACTCCAGGGTGCAGGCCTCGTTCCTAAAGCCTCGACCCCTGAGGACTTTGGTGAATTTCTGGAACGTGAAACGAGATCTGCGATAGAGACTGCGGACACCGTGGGCCTTGAAAAGCAATAGGCGTTGAGGGTCAATCTTGCCGCGATGCTGCTTTGATGATCTTCTGGAGCACGATGGCTTCCACAACGGCTCTCGCTACCGCTGCCCTCGGCGACGGTCGATCAGCCCATCCTCTCCGCGCTCCTCAAAGGCGTCCCGCAAGCAAAGGAAATAGTGTTCGCTGAACCCAAGAAGCTCTCCCGCGTCGACACAACTCAAGCGTCCCGCCCGATGCGAACTGATCGCATCCAAAACACGCGCCATTCGAACCTCCGGCAACATGCGGCCCTCCGATCCAAAAACCGGACAAACCACGTGCTACCTAAACCGGACATATCATGTGCTCGCGACGTAACTCAGAAAACTCTATTGTCTTCTTCATCTGGCAATGCCATCATATTTCACTTGGGCGCTGCCTCCTGAAACATCGCCGCAAAATCCTGAAACGGGTTCGCAGCGAGGAGCAACGGTCCTCACAAAAAGTAGGGTGAGGGGGGTCATTTTGCCATGAGCGGACAAACTGCTGATCTTGACGGCAGGGTCGCGATCATAACTGGCGGAAGCGTAGGGCTCGGTCGCTCCATGGCCCTCGCCTTGGCCGCAAGGGGGGCCCGGGTGGCCATCGCCTCGCCGCAAACGGCCCTTCTGCACGAGGTTGTTTCAGACATCACGGGGCGTCATGGGGCCGGGCGCGCCATCGCCATTGCAACGGACATCACCAGCAAAAGCCAGTGCGAGGCTCTTGTGGGACAAACCATCGAAGCCTTCGGCGATCTCGGCATTCTCATCAACAATGCGAGACGTGAGCAAAGGGGCCCGGGCTTGCCGGCTTATGGCAATAGTCTGCCCTTTTGGGAATCGGATCCCGATATCTGGGTGCAGGTCGTGAACGTGAACGTTTGCGGCACATTTCTCATGACCCGCGCCGCCGTCCCCCATCTCATGCGACGGGGTTGGGGAAGGATCATCAACATTTCCACGTCGCTCGACACGATGCAGGCGAGCAACAACTCGCCGTATGGAGTCACCAAGGCCGCAGTCGACACAGCGTCCATCATCTGGGCCAAAGACCTTGCTGGAACCGGTGTGACTGTAAACATTCTTCTGCCCGGGGGAATGGTGGATACAGATGGCCTTCGTCCATCAACACCTGAGCGACCGACGCTTCATGTGGATGTGATGAACGAGACCCTGCTCTGGTTGCTATCTCCTGCAGCGGACAAAGTGACGGGCGAACGCTTTGTCGGTCGGCATTGGCGCTCCGACCTGCCGCATGAACAAGCCGTTGCTCTGGCGCGAGAGGCGCCGGTTTTGCGGTCGGCATAATCGTGGTGGGTCAAGGCATAGGCACTAGGCCGTCAAGAAAACAAAGGAAGGTCGACATGGGCTATAGAGGCAGCAAGGCTTTTGCAATCGTGGCCGGGTTTGTATTTTGCCAGATGTTTGCATTTGCAATCACTTCTGGAGCGCCTGCTTTGGCGCAACAATATCCCGCGCGCGCGGTCCGTGTCGTCGTCGCCGCCCCGCCCGGGGGACTGACGGACATTATTGCACGTTCGGTTTCGCAATATCTGCACGAAAAGCTGGGCCAGCCCTTCGTGGTCGAAAACATATCCGGGGCCAATAGCGCCATTGGCGCGACGACGGTGGCTCGTGCGGCACCTGATGGCTATACCTTACTGGTCAATCCCTCGCTGCTTATCATCACGCCCCTGCTGGTGAAGGTTCCGTACGATGTGGTGCTGGATTTCACGCCTGTCTCCAATCTTGGAACTGTGCCCCTCACGGTGGCGACGCAACCGAATCTGCAGGCCTCGACGCTTCAGGACTTCATCAAGACCGTCAAATCCAAACCCGAAGAACATTCATGGGCGATTGAAAGCATTGGCGCCGTTGGCCATCTCACTGTGGAGCGGTTGCAGATAGAAAGCGACTTTAAACTGGTGCAAGTGCCCTACAGGGGGACGGCGCCCGCGCTGCTGGATGTGATGGCGGGACGCGTCAGCGCCATCATAACCCCCGTGCCTAATGTGCTGCAGCAAATTCAGGCGGGAGCTTTGAAAGCTTTGGCCGTCACCACCAAGGAGCGGGTCACCACATTGCCCAATGTCCCCACCATGGAGGAAAGCGGCTTCCCGGGCTTTGAAATCAGTTCATGGTACGGGGTATGGGGCCCGGCGAATATGCCTGCTGAGGTTCTCACCATCCTCAATCGTGAACTCGGGGCAGCCATGAAGACCCCGCAAGTCACCAGTCGGCTTGTTGCGCAGGGCTTGCTCCCCGTGGGATCGAATGCGGCGGACTTCAAGCAATTCATCGCGTCGGAGATCCAGAAGTTCGACAAATTGATCAAGACCGCAGACATCAGGATCGCCAACTGAAGCGGACAGCCCATAGCTTACTAACTGGTCTATCTGTGGTGCCGGGCCCGATGCTCGGCTATCATTACGACCTGCAAGCGACCCTAAGGGATGATCACAATGGCTAAACCTCCGCTCGTTCTCCTCCTTGCCCTCTGCATGGTACCTTTGCAGGTCCGGGCTGATGAGGTTGAGGATTTCTACCGGGGGCGAACGCTCACTGTCATGGTTGGCGTGGGTGCCGGGGGCGAGTTCGACCTCTAAATGCGCTTAGTGGCGCGCCATATTGGGAAGCACATCCCTGGCAAACCAGGTACCGTCGCGCAGAATATGGTCGGCGCTACCGGCTTGCTGATGGCGAACCATCTCGCCAACGTAGCCCCAAGGGACGGCAGCGTCATAGGCCTCGTGCAGAACGGCTTGCCGTCCTATCAGGCTATGGGCATTCACGGCGTCAATTTCGATGCAACCAAATTCAATTGGATTGGTAGCCTCTCGCCCACAGCGGAAACAATGACCATACACAAGCGCGCCAAACTGACGTCCATTGAAGGGGCCCGCACAAAAGATCTCATCGCGGGGGCCGTAGGGCGGTCGGGCATCTCCTACACTTTTCCAAAGTTGATGAATAAATTACTGGGGACGCGCTTCAGAATTATCACGGGTTACCAGAGTGTGAACGAGATCAATATTGCCATGGAACGAGGTGAAGCGGACGGGCGTAATAGCTCATGGACGAGCTGGAAAGCTTCGAAGCCTGACTGGATCGCCAAAAAGGAAATCAACATCATCCTCTATGCAGGTCCAAAGCCGCGTGATCTTGATGGTGTGCCAGCCTTGGAGGAGTTGTTTCAAATAAAAATGACCTTCAACTTGTGCGCTTGGTCATCAGCGGTTCCCGTCTTGGGCACCCCTTCGCTACGCCACCGGGTGTGCCTCAAGAGCGCGTTGAGGCTTTACGTGACGCCTTTTCCACGATGGTCAAGGATCCTGAGTACCTCAAGGAGGTATTCGCCGCCCGGCTTGAGCCTAACCCAATCAGGGGGGAGGAGCTGCAGAGCACCATCAATGATTTGATCGCTATGCCGCAGGCGGTGAAGGCCAGAGCTAAAAAATTGGTCGAGTAGAAGCCTGCTAACAATCCAGCTAAAGACGCCCGTCTTTCTCAAAACGGTACTATCCCTCGTGACGGGCCTCCCGGGGGCTCTGCTGATGAAGTCGCTGCTCTTTAAGCGCGGTGCTGGCGCGGAGGCGGCGGTGTGCAACTTCAGAAGGCAGGTGGGGTATCTGGCCATAGGGATCGGGGCTGTTTTGGGGGCGGTGATGGTCTATCGCTTGATGATTTCTTGGTTCATGTAGGGCCGCCTGATCTTTGGACTGAGGCGTGTGACCCGATAGCGATCCTGCTGGTGGGGGATCCGATTTTGCCGCCCTGCAAGATGCCGCCCATCCATATCGAGCTTCCACCTAACTATTACGCTGGAGGGGGCCGGGAGATGAGGCACGGGTCCCTTGGCCCTATCCCCAGATGAGGCGGAACGCGGTCCTTGGACCACGGCCCCCTAGAACTGGGGTGGGCCTGCTGAGGTTGGGCTTTAGACAGTGTTATGGCCGGGTGGTGAGCGGCGCTGAAAAGATCTGCTTCCACCCCTGAAGCGATGCCCCACGTTCAGCGGAATGTGGAACGTGTTATAGAGGTTCGTGAAACGGGGGGTGCCCGTCTCCACATATTGCGTGCCGGTCGGTGGCATCCAGCTGCCGTTGACGTCGCCCTTGATAAAGCCAGCAAGGCTTCCCGCTCGCCATCGGCATACCCACGATCTGTTCGTGGAAGCATTTGGTCCGAATATCGAAATAACGGGGACGGAACATGTCCACCACCCATGCGGCCTCGGCCTCGTCTGCTG
>CAMDOY010000274.1 GCA_945903655.1 Rhizobium sp. Q54
ATTGCACCAATCCCCAGCCGGGTCCCTTGGGCCTTTTCCTAGATGAGGCGGATCGCGGTCCTTGGACCATGGCCCCCATAGAACAGGGGCGGTGCTTCTGAGGTTGGGCTTTAGACAGTGTTATGCTCGGGCGGTGCGCAACGCTGAAAAGTTCGCAGCCAGGGGCCTCTATGCATTCGCCCACCCGCTTAGCGATAGGTGGAGGGTGTTGTACGGGCTGGTGATATGCCCGGGGTCGGTCGGTCGCGTCCAGCTGCCGTTGACGTTGCCTTTGATGAACCTAGCGAGGTTTGACGCGCAGGTTGCGGGATCGCAGGCTTCGCCACTTGCCTGATCATTCTTGTCCCGGGCGCTCCCACCAAATACATGGACCTTGACATCAAGCGCAGCCACGCCTGGTTCCGTTCGGACCCCGTTTTTCATGGCGCAACCTGGACCCACGCGCCTGATGAGGTCGAAACTGTTTGCGCGTGAGCGACGACCGCCAGCAGAAGAGATGCGCTTGCAACGATTACGAAACCTAGCCTCGGGGACATTTCTCGCTCCCTGATAAGGGCCTTCAGACAAAGACCTAATTGGCGCTCTGTGCGATCAGTTTTTTGACCCTTTCGATCACGGGCCTTGGCATGGCGTAGGCGCGCGCCACCAGTTTCTGCACCTTATCGCCCTTGGTCGGCTCGATATCCGCCTGTAGTTGCAAGCCTTCCGCAATGAAGAGCGGATCCGTCATGGCCGCATCAAACGCGCTGCGCAGAATCTCTACCCGTCCCCGCGGCGTCCCCGGGGCGGCAGCCAGATTCCGACCGAAACTGGCACCAGCAGAGAGAAGCTCGAGAGCTTGTCGGTCATCTTCATTGGCCAACAGGTCACGCGCTAACGGGGTGTCGCCGAGTTCCGGATGCTTTTCAGATCCGATCTGGATGAGATAGATGAGCTTGCCATTGCGGATCCAGTCTGGCTTCGCGGCCTTCAGCGCTGACCAGGTCATGCCGCAGCGCCCATGCGCCTCCCCCGTCTCGATCGCCATGAAGGTTTCCTTCGAACCGAGATAGCCGGTGATGACCCGAAATTTGAGGCCCAGAATATCGTTGAGAAGAACGGGATAGGTGTCCGTATCCGATCCCGCGCCTGTGCCCGCGACAATCATTTCACGGGTCTTCAGATCATGGATGGATTTGAAAGGTCCATCCTTCCATGCGACGCACAAGGACGTATCGCGTGTAATAGCGCCAATCCATTCGAACTTGCTGGCGTCATAGGTGTGACTGCGCGCGCCGATGCCTTGTGTTTCTATGTGTCTTTAACGACGGCGGAGAAGAACGTCAGCCTGTCGTCGGGGTCACGCATGACCCTCCTATCGCATGGTGGCGGGCAGCCAAAGCACGATGGCGGGAAAAATCATGATCAGGACCGTTGTCAGAACGATGGAAAGCATGAGAATGCTTGTTCCCTTATAGACTTTTACAAGGTCAACATTTGCTGATGCGCTGACGATGAAGGCGATCAATCCGACTGGTGGAAAGACCAACCCCATGGAGACCATTAGCATCGACAAAACGCCGAACCATACGGGATCAAACCCCAAGGTGGTGATCAATGGAAAGGTGAGTTGTAGCGTCAGTAACAAAAGTGGGATCTCATCCATGAACATGCTGATGATGAAATAGGAGAGAACGATTCCGATCAAGACGACCCAGCGGTTTAGGTTCATCACCGTCACCCAGGTCACGACTTCCTGGGGAATGCGGCTAAGCGCCATGTAATACCCGAATATGGTGGCGCCTATGAGGATCAGAAAAATCATTGCGGAGGTGCGGATTGTTTGTTTGAGCGCCTCGATCGCATCGCGGAACGAAAGGCGTCCAAACAAGGCGCCAATGATCGCGGCGAGTAGCGCGCCGAGCGCTCCAATCTCGCTGGGCGTCGCCAGACCCGAATAGAGCATGGCGATGACGGTGACGATCAATAGAAGGCTCGGCCAAACTTTCATCAGAGCGCTGCGCCGTTCCTCCTTGGAGACGCGAAACGTCCTGGGTGCATGCTCCGGACGAATGCGAACCCATAGCCATATCATCGCGATCAACAGCACGCCTACGATGACGCCGGGGATGATGCCTGCGATTAATAGTTGTCCGATAGATGTCTGCGTGGCGATGCCATAGATCACCATTGCGATGCTTGGTGGGATCAGGATGTCAAGCGTGGCCCCCACACCGATGGCGCCCGCCGCCAACTCCTCGGAATAACCATGGCGGCGCATCTCCGGCATGGCGATCTTGGACATGACGGAAGCGGCCGCTACGCTTGCGCCAGACATGGCGCCGAAGATCCCGCAGGCGAACACGGTCGCCATGGCCAGTCCGCCGCGGATATGAGACATGGAGTTGGCGGCGGCCTGATAGAGGTCTCTCGCAAGTCCGCTTGAAGCCGTGAAATAGGCCATGAGAATGAACATCGGCACAGTCGTCAGCGCATAATCCGCGACGGTGGAAAAGGGCGAAAGGGAAACGATTCCGAGTAATTTTGACAGATCGCCCGTCACGAGCCAGATACCGAACATTCCCGCCGTCGCCAAGGCAACTGCAATGGGCACGCCAAGGAGCAACATGGCGACAAGAATCAGGAGAGGCGTTGCGTTCATCATGTTTGCGGCGCATCTTGGGAGAAGAGTTTTGCACTTCCCTTGCCGATCAGTGGCAGATCTAGGAGCATCATGACGCATAGAACGAAGAAGCCTATGGGCGCTATGAGATAGGCCGGTCCCAGCGGGACTGATACGGTGGAGAGCGACGTAGTGTCGCTGAGGGCGCGCATTGCTTGTTGCAGGGTTGCATAGACAAATACGACGGAACATCCCAGCGATATGCCCCAGGCCAGATAGTCAGCCGCCTGTTTGAGGACAGGCGGCAGATGGTCAATCAGGAAGGTGACCCGAATGAACACGCCGCCGCGATAGGCCCACGAAAATCCGAGAAAGATTGATGCCGGCATCAAATATTTTTCGGTGATTTCATAGGCTCCGATGAGCGGCGCATTGAATAGATAGCGCGCCAACGCGTCGCCGCTCGTCAATAGCATCATGGCCGCAGAGGCAAGGACAGCTAGCCAGACAATCGCCCGTTCAAAAGTTAACACTGCGACCGCGAGCACTTTCATGCCGAACTATCCTTCCACCGTCGGAATAACCTCCATCAGTTCTTCAGAAGCTCCAAGGCGGCGTTGAGGATGGTGCGCGCATCCCGCTGTCCCTTACCTTCCATTTTCTTCACCCATTCCTCCCAAAGGGGCTCGGTAGCCAGTTTAGCCCAACGCGCAAGTTCTTCAGGCGGCGGTGTATAACGCACCACCTCGATGTTTGCTGCCTTGGTCTTGGCGACCACTTCCGCTTCAGCTGTATCAAAGTAGTTTTTGCCCCAGAATTTTGATCCAGGAAGACCGCTGACGCTCATGATCTGGTCGCGCACCTCGCCGGGTAGGCTCTGCCATTTCTGCTTGTTGCCGCAGAGTGAAAAATTTACGGCTGACAGAGGCACCATCGTGTAATATTTTGCCACCTCGTAGAGACGGAACGCGAGGACAGCCTCCCACGGGGCCGCCATCCCGTCGATGACGCCCTTTTCCAGCGCCTGATAAACGTCGGGCATCGGCATGGGCGTGGGGACCGCCCCCAGCGCCTTCATTTGCTCCGTGGCGGGGCCGCCGATTACGCGCATCTTCAGCCCCTTGAGATCCTCAAGCGTTTTAACCTGCTTTTTGGAGGTGAAGATAAAATAGGGGTGGGTTGTGTGCAGCAGCAGAGGGTGCACAGCGGAAAACTCGCGCTGAATGGCGGGGAAGCGCTCATAAAGCTTCCAGAGGACTTCGCTGCCATGCTCGCCGGAGCGAATGGGCAATCCCGGCAAGGTGATCACTTCCGCCAGCGGTGTCAGATCCGGCCAATAGGATTGGACGCACCAGCCGAGGTCAGCGATTCCCGTCGAAACGCCGCGCCATATGTCCGGTCCCTTCAGAAGGGTTTGGGAGGGATAGACCTCGATTTTCACGCGCCCCTTGGTCGCCGCCGCCACCTGGGCGATCCACGGCTTCATAGCGTTCACCGGGCCCCAGGCTGTGGCGGAATTCTGGTCCGCCAAGGTCAGTTTGATTTCCTGCGCGGCGATCGGCGACAAAAAGGCAGTCGCGATCGCCAAAAGACCGACCACTCCTATTGATTTGATAGCTCTCATTTTCGTCCCCCCGATCAAAGTCCGCTTGGAGCAGCTTCATTTTGCGGCATCATTCAACAGGCTTGCTGGGTCCGTCAATCCATTTTTCAGCTCGGAAATGGTTTTTCGCCCCGATACCGCCGATCAGGCTGCTTGCAAGCCGTAATCCTCAAGGGGTTGCTGATAGCGATGGAGCGGCGCACGGGTCTATGCCTTGCTCGCCATATCTTTGTTGCCAACCCCAGACTGCGAGGCGACTGACCCCGGCCCGCCGAGCGACTTCCAACACGGGCAAACGTTCGGTGGAATGCAGGACAATCTTCACCCGCTGAACGTGCTTCAAAGGGCGATTGCGATCGGCCACGATGGTCGTGTCCCCTGGAGTGGTGTGACAAGCTCGGCTTGTTCACCGCCTTCGCCGGTTTATGCCGGGTTGCTTAGGTCGCCACGGCGGGCAGCCCGACGAGTGGATTATGGCTCAACGGGGCAATGGTTTTCAGTGCCATCTATCGGCCTCTCTGAGCCGCCTATCCATAACGAGCTACCAGCGATCTATTACCCTGGAGGGGGCCGGGAAACGAGGTGCGGGTCCCTTGGGCCTTTCCCAGATGAGGCGGATCGCGGTCCTTGGACCATGGGCCCCTAAACAGGGGCAGTCCTTCTGAGGTTGTGCTTTAGACAGTGTTATGCTCGGGCGGTGCGCAACGCTGAAAAGTTCGCAGCCAGAGGCCTCTATGCATTCGCCCACTCGCTCAGCGGTATGTGGAGGGTGTTGTACAGGCTGGTGATATGCCCGGGGTCGGTCGTCACCACATATTGCGTGCCGGTCGGTGGCATCCAGCTGCCGTTGACGTCGCCCTTGATAAAGCCAGCAAGGCTTCCCGCTCGCCATCGGCAAACCCACGATCTGTTCGTGGAAGTGCACGATCCAAAGTGCGAAATAACGGGTAAGCCTTAACCCATTCATCGACCAAAGCCAGCATTGGTGGCTGAAGACGGACGACAACCTGCGTTCCCTTGCCTGTGGGCAGGGGTCCGTAGCGACGTTTTTTGATCGTATCCGTCATCGTTACTCAGACTGGGCAAGCACGGTTAGCGAGCCGCCCAAGTGCAGGGACACCGGGACGACTCTAACCATAGCAAGGACGGAGAAGAACCAGCCATGGCTAAGCATACCAATATCACAGAACGACGAGACCCAATATCCCGT
>CAMDOY010000275.1 GCA_945903655.1 Rhizobium sp. Q54
TGCGCTCGAAGCCGGGCGACGGCTCCCTGTTTTCAGTGCTGGTTCCCGTCTCCGTGGCGCATGTGCTTGCGGTTCAAAACGTCGCCGAGGCGCCGCCCGCGCCGCCCACACCGCTTGCCGGGTTCAATGTGCTGGCGATCGACAACGAGCCGCGCATTCTGGCGGGCATGAACCATCTGTTGATGGGTTGGGGCTGTTCCGTCGCCGTCGCCGCCGATCTCGCCGAGGCCAGGGCGGCGCTGGCGGCGCGCGGGATGACGCCCGACGTCATCATCGCCGATTATCACCTGGACGATCATGACGGGATTTCGGCAATCGGCGCGTTGCGCGAGGCCTATGGCGCCGATATCCCCGCCATCCTCGCCACCGCCGACCGGTCGTTGGAGGTTCGCGATCTCGCCGCCAGCAACGATATCCGCGTGCTCAACAAGCCGCTGCGGCCCGCCGCCCTGCGCGCCTTGCTCTCGCAATGGCGCGTGACGCGCGGGGCCGCCGAGTAAACCTCACGCAGGGCGCGCAAGCTTGATCGCAGGCCAGACCTTCGGCGCCACGCGGTTGAACTGTTTGGGCAGTTGCAGGGTCACGCCCAGTTTTTCCGCCGCATGCCAGCCCCAGCGGGGATCATCGAGGAAGGCGCGCCCCAGCGCCACCTGATCGACGCCGCGCTCCGCCACGATCTCCTCGGCCTGCTTCGCGTCGGCGATGAAGCCCGTGGTGCGCGCCACCATGCCGGTTTCCGCCCGCACCCGCGCGGCATTGGGCACATTGAAGGCCGGCCCGCTGGCAGGGCGCCCGCCCGCCAGAATATTGCCCGAGCTCACGCAGACATAATCGAAACCGCGCGCCTTGAAGGCGCTGGCCATCTGCACCCCATCCTCCACAGTGAGGCCGCCCTCGATATAGTCGGTGCTGGTGATGCGCGCCCCAAGGCCCATATGGGCGGGCGCGGCGGCCCGCACGGCCTCCGCCGCCGCCAGGGCGAAGCGCAGCCGCTTTTGCGGATCGCCGCCCCAGCCATCCGTGCGCTTGTTGGAGATGGGGCTGTGGAACTGGTGGATGAGATAGCCATGGGCCGCATGCAGCTCCACCATGTCGAAGCCGATGCGCGCCGCCCGCGCCGCCGCCTGCCCATAGGCCGCGATGGTGCGCTCTATTTCCTCCTCGCCCATCTCCTCCGGCACATGCCAATTTTCGGCATAGGGCAGGGCGGAGGGGGCGCAGGTGCGCCAGGGGCTCTCATGGGCCTGCAGCGATCCGCCGCCGTCCCAGTTCTTGTGGGTGGAGCCCTTGCGGCCCGCGTGGCATAGCTGGATGGCGAATTTGGTGTCCGGCATGGCCACCGAGCGGGCGGCCTGCAGCACGCGGGCCAGCGCATATTCGTTCGCGTCCGAATAGAGCCCGAGGCAACCGTGGGAGATGCGCCCTTCGCGCAGAACGGCTGTGGCCTCCAGCGCCACCACGCCAGCCCCTGACATGGCGTAGCTCATCACCTGATGCAGATGCCAGTCGCTGGCGCAGCCGTCATTGGCCGAATATTGGCACATGGGCGAAATGGCGATGCGGTTGGGCGCGCGCACCGGGCCGATATCGAGGGGTGAGAACAGAACGGACATGAGGAGCCTCCCTTTTGCGCAAAGCTACCCGGTTTGGCGGCAAAGCAAAAGGGCGGCTGGCCCCGCAAGCCCCAGCGTCCTAAAGTGACGCCGTGACGCGTCGCCCAGCCATCCTCCCCGCTCCCTTCGCCGCCTGGTTCGCCGCGCGCGGCTGGGCTGCGCGCGCCCACCAGCTCGCCTTGCTGAAACTGGCCCAGCAGGGGCGCAGCGCCCTCCTCATAGCCCCCACAGGCGCGGGAAAGACCCTGGCGGGCTTCCTGCCCAGCCTGATCGAACTGGCGGATGGCGAGGGCTCGAAGGGGCAGGGGCTGCACACGCTCTACATCTCGCCCCTGAAGGCGCTGGCCGTCGATGTGGCGCGCAATCTGGAGACGCCGGTTGCGGACATGGGCCTGCGGGTGCGGGTGGAGACGCGCACGGGCGACACCTCCGCCTCCAAGCGCCAGCGCCAGCGGCGCGATCCCCCGCAGATCCTGCTCACCACGCCCGAGCAGCTCGCGCTTTTGTTGGCGAGCGCCGATGGGGAGCATCTCTTCGCCACCCTGCGGCGGGTGGTGCTGGACGAGTTGCACGCGGTCGTCACCTCCAAGCGCGGCGATCTTCTGTCGCTGGGTCTGGCGCGGTTGCGCACCTTGGCGCCGGATATGTCCATGGTGGGCCTGTCGGCCACCGTGCGCGATCCCGATGAGCTGCGCCGCTGGCTCGTGCCCCAGCGCGGGTCGGGGGAGATGGCTGAGCTGGTGGTGGCTGCGCCGGGCGCGCGCCCCGCCCTCGCCATGCTCGACACCCGCGAGCGCCTGCCCTGGTCGGGCCATGGCGCCAGCCACGCCATTGGCGAGATCTACGAGCGCATCAAGGCCTCGCGGATGACGCTGGTTTTCGTGAACACCCGCGCGCAGGCGGAGGCCGTCTTTCAGCAGCTCTGGCATGTGAACGAAGACGCTCTGCCCATCGCGCTTCATCACGGCTCCCTCGACGCAGGCCAGCGGCGCAGGGTCGAGGAGGCTATGGCGGCGGGGCGACTGAAGGCGGTCGTCTGCACCTCCACGCTGGATCTGGGCATCGACTGGGGCGATGTGGATCTGGTGGTGAATGTGGGCGCGCCCAAGGGCGCCAGCCGCCTGTTGCAACGCATCGGCCGGGCCAATCATCGGCTGGATGAATCCTCGCGCGCGCTGCTGGTGCCCGCCAATCGCTTCGAGGCGCTCGAATGCACCGCCGCCATCGAGGCGGCCAGCGAGGGCGCGCAGGATACGCCCCCCGCCCGCACCGGCGCGCTGGATGTGCTGTGCCAGCATGTGCTGGGCATGGCCTGCGCGGGGCCATTCCTGAGCGATGACCTCTATGCGGAGATCACCTCCGCCGAACCCTATGCGCAACTCCCGCGAGAAGATTTCGACGACGCCGTGAGCTTTGTCGCCACGGGCGGCTATGCGCTGCAAAGCTATGATCGCTTCGCCAAGATCAAACGGCTGCAAGACGGCAGCTGGCGCATCGCCAACGCCAAGATCGCCCAGGCCTACCGCATGAATGTGGGCACGATCATCGAGTCCGACATGTTGAAGGTGCGTCTTGTGCGCGGCGTCGCGGCGAAGGGGTCTCGCGCTGGCGCGGCCCGTGGCAGCGCCCTCTACGCGCCCGCCAAGCTCGCCCCCGGCGCCCAGCCCGCGCCCTATACGGGGCGGCTGACGCGGGGCGGGCGGGTGCTGGGCGAGATCGAAGAGTATTTTCTGGAGACCCTGGCGCCCGGCGACACCTTTCTGTTTGGCGGCGAAGTGCTGGCGCTGCAGGGCATTGTGGAGAACGAGGCCCATGTGTCGCGCGCCCATTCGGATGCGCCGAAGGTTCCGTCCTATGCGGGCGGCAAGTTTCCGCTCTCGACCTATCTCGCCGCGCGCGTGCGCAAGCTCCTGGCCTCCCCCAAGGCCTGGGGCGCGCTGCCTGCGCAGGTGTCGGATTGGCTCGGCTTGCAGCAGGAAAAGTCCCTGTTGCCGCCGCCTGGAAAACTATTGGTCGAGACCTTTCCGCGCGGCGGGCGCCATTATCTCGTCGCCTATCCCTTCGAGGGTCGCCTCGCCCATCAGACGCTCGGCATGTTGCTGACGCGGCGCATGGAGTGCATGGGGCTGAAGCCTCTGGGCTTCGTGGCGAACGAATATGCGCTGGCGGTCTGGTGCGTCGCCGATGTGGGGGTGCGCGCGCAAAAGAAGCTCTTCAACATGGATGAATTGTTCGCGCAGGACATGCTGGGCGATGATCTCGAGGAATGGTTGCAGGAATCGGCCCTGATGAAGCGCACCTTCCGCAATGGCGCGATCATCTCCGGGCTCATCGAGCGACGCTTTCCCGGCAAGCAGAAGAGCGGGCGGCAGGTCACCATTTCCACCGACCTCGTCTATGACGTGCTGCGCCGCCATCAGCCCGATCACATCCTGCTGCGCGCGGCGCGCGAGGACGCCATGACCGGCCTGCTGGATCTGGAGCGTCTGGCGCAGATGCTGGCGCGCGTGCATGGTCGCATCATCCACAAGCATCTGGAGCGCATTTCCCCCCTAGCGGTGCCCATCATGCTGGAAATCGGCCGTGAGCCCGTCTATGGCGAGGCGCAGGATGAGATCCTCGCCGATGCGGCGGGGGCTTTGGTCGATGAAGCCATGGGCGGTTGACGGGTGAGCGCATGACCGCCGGAATGGATGACCAACAGCGCGCCGCCAAGGGCTGTTTCGCGCTCCATGGCGAGGCTGCGCTGCCCGATGTCTCGGGCGCCCTCTGGCTTGCCGACCATGGCGCTCTGGTTGTTTCCGACCTCCATTTCGAAAAGGGCTCCGCCTACGCCAGGCGCGGCGTCATGCTGCCGCCCTATGACACGGCGGCGACGCTGGGGCGCCTTGCGGATGTGGTCGCGCGCTTCTCGCCCAGGGTGATTGTGGCGCTGGGCGATTCTTTCCACGATGGCGGCGGGCCAGCGCGCATGGGCGATGCCGACCGCGCAGCTCTGCGCGCCCTGCAGCAGGGGCGCGAGTGGATCTGGATTTCCGGCAATCACGACCCCGAGCCGCCCGAGGATCTGGGCGGCCTCTGCGCGAGTGAAATCCGCCTTGGCGGCCTCACCCTGCGCCATGAGCCGCAAGCGGGCGCTTCGCCCGGCGAGGTCGCGGGGCATCTGCATCCGGTGGCGCGGGTGTCCGCGCCTGCGGGCACACTTCGCAGGCGTTGTTTCGCCAGCGATGGCGTGCGTTGCGTCATGCCCGCCTTCGGAGCCTTTGCGGGCGGGCTGAATATTCGCGACGAGGCTTTCGCGCCGCTGTTTGCGCAGGCGCCGGTCATCGCCCATGTCATGGGGCGCAGCCGGATTTACGCAGTCTCGATGGCGCGCTGCCTCGGCGACTGAGCCTAAAGCTTCGACACCTTCGCCTTCGGCGGTGTGGTCGTAGCTGCGGGCTTGGGGGGGCTCGCCACGGACAGGGTCTCCCAGCCGCCGGGCGGGGTGGTGACCTGGTTGATGGCGGGATCGGGCGTGCGCGGGCGGAAGGCCTCCGCGATGGCCTTGGCGGCGGTCATCTGGGCGCCGTTCAGCCGTAACGTGATGTCGTCGCGCTTCTGCGCGGAATCCTTGTCGCCCTGCGTCGCGGCGGCGGAGAACCAGGCCCAGGCCATCGGCAGATTTTTATCCACGCCCATGCCGCGCGCATATAGGATCGCCAGATTATACTGGCTGTCGCCCACCCCATATTCCGACGCTTTGCGGAACCAGTTGGCGGCGGTGACGTAATCTGGCTTGCCGTCCAG
>CAMDOY010000276.1 GCA_945903655.1 Rhizobium sp. Q54
CTCGGCGATAAAATCCGTCTGGCGTTGCAGGAGAATGGACGTGTCCCCGTGAAATTCGACGTCCGCCACATAGCGTTGCGAGGTCTGCTCGGTGCGGATGCGCTCGGTGATCTCGCTGGCGCGGGCGTCGAATTCCTGCACCTTGATCCCGTAGATCTTCTCGAAGTTCTGGACCACCAGCTTCCAGTGAGGCGCGCCAAGCTGGGCGTGATAGACGGAAACGGTTCCTTCCTTCTTCGCCGCCGTGACCACCTTGTCCCAGTCCTGCTCCTGGGCGGATGCGCCCTGCGTCGCCGCAAGGCCCAACATCACCAGCGCCGTCGCCAAACCAGACCGCATGTCTTCCTCCCATTTCCCCGCAGGGGCGCATGTGATTGTTCGTCCCACAAACCCGAAGCGCCCGGATGCGCTTGACGCGGGATGCGAGATCGTCTGAGGTGATCGTAGCAAGCGCGATCAGGAGCGGAAAGCAAAATATCCTGACCTGCGCAAGGAGGACGCATGACGGGTGAAGCGGATCACACCATGGCGGCGGAACGCCCTTCGGGCGGCCTGTTCAAGGGCCGGGCCGTGGATTGCGACGTGCATGTGTCCGTGCCCTCCGTGAAGGCGCTGCTGCCCTATCTCGACAGCTACTGGCGCCAGCAGTTCCTCACCCGCGGCATCGACCGAATCAGCTGGAACATGACGAGCGATCCTCCCAATGCGCCGATCATGATCCGCCCCGACCGGCGCCCGGCCCATGGGCGCCCGGGCAGCGACTTCTCCATCCTGAAAGACAGGCATCTCGACGTCTTCGGCCCCGGCGCCGCCATCGCCAATTGCATCTATGGGGGCGTGGCCCTCCATAGCGAGGATATGGCGGCGGTGGTCTGCACCGCCGTCAATGACTGGATCGCGGCGGAATGGCTGGATCGCGACCCGCGCCTGCGCGCCTCCATCGTCGTGCCCCTGAACAACCCGGATCTCGCCGCCGAGGAGATCGAGCGCAGGGCCGGGGATCCGCGCTTCGTGCAGGTGCTGATGCTGGCCATGGGCGAGCAGCCGCTCGGCAAGCGCGCCCATTGGCCGATCTATGCGGCGGCGAACCGCCATGGCCTGCCCATCGGCGTCCATGCGGGCAGCCTCTACCACCATCCCGCCCTTGCGGGGGGATATGGGTCCTATTTCCTCGAGGACTATGTGGCCCAGGCCTTCGGCTTCGAGAACTGCGTGCTGAGCCTTGTGTCGGAAGGCGTCTTCGCCAAGTTTCCCGAGCTGACATTCGTCTTCATGGAGTCCGGGGTCACCTGGCTGCCTGCGGCCCTCTGGCGCTTCGACAAGACCTGGCGGGGCGTGCGCGCGGAAATTCCGTGGGTGAAGACCCCGCCTTCCCAGATCGTGCGCGACCACATCCGCCTCACCCTGCAGCCCTTCGATGCGCCTGACGGAGCGGGGCGGCTGGAGCGGTTCTGCGAGCAGATGAAATCCGACGAGATGGTGCTGTTCTCCACCGATTTCCCCCATTGGCATTTCGATGGCGAGGAGGCCCTGCCCATCGGCGCCGACACCGCGCTGGCGCGCAAAATCCTCTGGGACAATCCCCTGGCCACCTATCCCCGCCTGAAGGCGCTGTCCCCGGAGGTCGCGGCATGAGCATGGATCTTCTCGAACCGCGCGAGCAGCGCAAGGCCGGCGGCGCCCTGCAGGGGCTGGGCGTGGTGGATTGCGACATTCATCCGCAATTCGCCACACCGGGCGAAATCCACGATTTCCTGCCCGAGCGCTGGCGCGACTATGTGCGCACCTACGGCGGCTTCTATCGCCAGCCCTTGGCCGACACGCTCGCCCATCCGCGCATGGCGCCCGATGTGGCGCGCGGCGACGCCTGGCCGCCGAACGGCGCGCCCCCCGGCGGCGACCTCGCCTTCATGCAGCGCCAGCATCTGGACGCCAACAACGTCGACCACGGCATGCTGATGCCGCTCAATCGCGGCCCGGGCAACCAGCGCAATCTGGAATATGGCGCGGCGCTGGCCACCGCCGTGAACGACTGGCAGATCGCCTGCTGGGTGGAGCGCGACCCGCGCCTGCACGCCTCCATCGTCTGCACCCAGGAACATGCGCCCTTCGCCGTGGCCGAGATCGAGCGCTGCGGCGATGATCCCCGCTACTCCCAGATCATGCTGCCGCCCAAAAGCCTCGAGCCGCTGGGACGGCGCAAATACTGGCCGATCTATGAGGCGGCGCAGGCCTATGACCTGCCCATCGCGCTGCATGTGGGCGGCGTCAACGGCTATTCGCCCACGGGCGGCGGCTGGCCCTCCTATTACATCGAAGAGCAGCACACCAATGTGCAGGGCATGCAGGGCCTCATCACCAGCATGGTGATCGAGGGCGTCTTCGAGCAGTTCCCCAAACTGAAGGTGGTGCTGGTGGAGGGCGGCGTCGCCTGGGCGCCCGCGCTCAAATGGCGGCTCGACAAGCACTGGAAGCGTCTGAAGAGCGAGGCGCCCCATCTCAAGCGCCTGCCCTCCGAATATATCCGCGACCACTTCTGGTTCACCACCCAGCCCCTCGACGAGCCGCCGGAGGATTCCGACCTGCTGGAGACCTTCGAGCTGGTGGGCCTTGATCGCATCATGTTCTCCACCGACTATCCCCACTGGGATTTCGACGAGCCAAGCTTCGTCGCCGCCAAGCTGCGGATTGGCCCGGAGAAGCTGCGCGCCATCATGAGCGGCAACGCCCGGGAGCTTTACGGCCTGTCATGAGCAAATCCCGCTTCGTCGTCGCCAGAACCTCCGATGTGGCGCCGGGAACCTCCCGGCGCGTGAGCGCAGGCGGGCGCGACATCGCCCTGTTCAATGTGGGCGGCGACTTCTTCGCGCTGGGCGACCGTTGCCCCCACGAGAGCGGCTCGCTCTGCGCAGGCAAGATCGTGGGCTTCGCCGAGGCTGATGAGCCCGGCAAGTATCGCATTGTGCGCGATGGTGAATTCGTGCGCTGCCCCTGGCATGGCTGGGAGTTCGACATCCGCACCGGCAAGAGCTGGTGCGACCCGGAAAAGTCCCGCGTGCGCGCCTATCAGACGGGCGTGGCCTCGGGCTCCGATCTCGAAGAAGGTCCCTATGTGGCCGAAACCTTCAAGGTGTCCATTGAAGAGAATTATGTTGTCGTCGAAATCTGAATGCCGGAGCACATCATGAGCGAGCAGGACGCCGGATTGGCGCTCACGCCCCCGCGCGCGAAAGCTTCCGCCGCATCGCCATGGCGGCTCCCCTCCGCGCGAACGGTCGGCATGACCGCGCTGATCCTGTTTCTGGCCTTCCTGACCGTCTATCCCTTCTCCATGCTGCTCTATGGCAGCCTGCATTCGACGCCGCCGGGCATGGCGGGCGAGTTCAATCTGGAGGGCTACCGGCAAGCTCTCCAGCCCGAGAATTTGAAGATTCTCTGGGTCACCATTCAGATCGCCACCGCCAAGACCATCCCCTCCCTGTTGCTGGCGATCCTGCTCGCCTGGATCGTGGCGCGCACGGACACGCCCTGGCGCGGCAAGCTGGAGGTGCTGATCTCGCTGCCCTTCTTCATCCCGCCGATCCTCACCGCCATGGCCTGGGCCATGCTGGGCAATCCGCAGGTGGGCCTGCTCAACACACTCTGGAAGTCCATGACGGGCGCGACGGTCTCACCCATCAACATCTATTCCTTCGGCGGCGTGGTCTGGCACATGATCCAGTATTCCACGCCCTTCCTCTTCCTCTTCATCGTCGACATCTTCCGGGCGATGGACCCTTCGCTGGAAGAATCCAGCCGCATGTGCGGCGCCTCGTCCTGGCGCACCTTCCGCTCCATCACCCTTCTGTTGATGACGCCCGCGCTCACCAACGCCTTCATCCTCAGCTTCATCCGGGGCATGGAGAATTTCGAGTCGCCCCTGTTCTTCGGCACCCCCGCCAAGATCACGGTGGTGACGACCGAGATCTACAATTCCATCCACCACCACGCCACGCCCGACTACCAATACGCCACCGCCATCAGCTTTCTCGTGATGATGCTGATGTTCGTGATGGTCTTCGTGCAATGGCGCATCCTGCGCGGGCGCAGCTTCCAGACCGTGACCGGCAAGGGCTACTCCCCCTCGGTGATGAAGCTCGGCCGCTGGCGCTGGGTCACCTTCGGCTTCTGCATCCTGTTCTTCGTCGTGACCGTGGTGCTGCCGGTGGCGCAATTGCTCATCGGCTCCTTCTTCAAGTTCTTCGGCTTCTATCAGGCGGACATGCTCACATTGGAGCATTACGAGTCCGTGTGGAATTCGAGCGAGATCTGGCGCGGCTTCACCAACACCATGTGGCTGGGCCTGATGGGCGCCACCGCCACCATGGCCCTTGGCAGCGTGGTCGCCTATATCTCCGTGCGCACGCACTGGCGGGGACGGCGCCTCATCGACGCCATGGCCTGGCTGCCCTGGATGATGCCGGGCATGGTGCTGGGCATCGGCTTCCTCTGGGCCTTCGCCATGCTGCCGGGGCCGATCCCCATCTATGGCACCATCTGGGCCCTGCTGCTGGCCTATGTGGCGCTCTGCACCCCCGTCTCCGTGCGCGTCATGTCCAGCGCCTATGCACAGCTCTCCTATGATCTGGAAGAGTGCTCACGCGTCCATGGCGCCACCTTCATGCAGACGCTCTGGCGCATTCTGGTGGCGCTGGCCTGGCCCTCCTTTGCGGTCGGCTGGGTGCTCACCTTCTTCGGCATCATGCGCGAACTCAGCGCCTCCGTGCTGCTCTATGCGGTGGGGTCGGAGGTTCTGTCGGTGGTGCTGATGAAGCTCTGGGCCAATGGCCAGGCCGAGCAGGTCAGCGTGGTCGGCCTCTTCATGATGCTGCTCGTCATTCTGTTCCGCTGGGTGCAGCTGCGGTTCTTGAACAGCCGGTTTGGTCAGGGTTAGGAAGCTTTTGAATGTCTGACATCCTTCTTGAGGGTCTGAGCTGCCAGTTCGGCGCATCGACGGCGGTGGACGCCATCGACCTGAGCGTGGAGGCCGGGGAGTTCCTCACCCTTCTCGGCCCCTCGGGCTGCGGCAAGACGACGACCCTGCGCATGATCGCGGGCCTGCAGCAGAACAGCGGCGGGCGCATCAGCATCGGCGGGGAAGTGGTGAGCGACGCCGCCCGGAATTTCTTCATGGCTCCCGAGCGGCGCAGGCTTGGCATGGTGTTCCAGTCCTACGCCATCTGGCCGCATATGACCGTCTTCGACAACGTCGCCTATCCCCTGCGCATTCGTCGGCGCCCCGCCGCCGAAATCAAGGAGAGCGTGGCCCGCGCCCTGCGCCTTGTGGAGATGGAGGCCTATGCGGACCGGCCCGCGCCCGCCCTCTCCGGCGGCCAGCAGCAGCGGGTGG
>CAMDOY010000277.1 GCA_945903655.1 Rhizobium sp. Q54
CAAGCTCATCCGCACCGAGAATGTGCGCAAGAACGGGCTTGGCGACATCGACGACGCCCGCGTCGAGCGCGCGGTCCGCCTGATTCAAGAAGGCTTCCAGCTCCCCACGGCGCCCTCCGTCGCGCAATTCATCGACAAGCGCTTCATTCCTCCGGCGGCGGATCGCAAGATTGGATAAGCCCGCCGCTCCCGACTTCGTCGACATCCGCGACGTCATGCTGCGCTATGGGGAGAGCGGCGGCACCGTCGCGCTCGATGGGCTCGACATGCGCGTGGGCAAGGGCCAGTTCGTCGCCGTCGTGGGCCCATCGGGCTGCGGCAAGTCCTCCCTCATGAAGCTCGTCACCGGTCTGCAAAAGCCGACGCGAGGCAGCATTTTCGTGGAGGGCTCGCCCGTCAATGGCCCGCTGAAGATCGTGGGCATGGCGTTCCAGAACCCGACCCTCCTGCCCTGGCGCAACCTCTTGCGCAACGTGATGCTGCCGCTCGAAATCGTGCGGCCCCATCGCGCGCAGTTTCGCGCCCAGCGCAAGAAATACGAGGCGCGGGCGCGCGAGCTTCTGGAGGTCGTGGGCCTCGATGGCTTTGAGGCGCGCTATCCCTGGATGCTTTCAGGCGGCATGCAGCAGCGCGCCAATCTCTGCCGCTCGCTGATCCATGAGCCCGAATTGCTCATGCTCGACGAGCCCTTCGGCGCGCTCGACGCCTTCACCCGCGAGGAGATGTGGGGCATCCTGCAGGATCTCTGGATGGAGCGGGGCTTCACCTGCATCTTCGTCACCCATGACCTGCGCGAGGCCGCCTATCTGGCTGACGTGATCTTTGTCATGAGCGCGCGCCCAGGCAAGATCATCAATGTGCATCGGGTGGACCTTCCGCGCCCGCGCACCTTGCAGAGCACCTTCGATCCCGCCTTCATCGAGATCGTGCAGAAGATCCGCAACGAGATCGCCCAGGTTCGCCAGGAAGGCAAGACACGCCACAAAGCAGGGGGCTCCTGAATGTCGCCATCAACCTTTCGCAAGCTTGAAGTTGCGATGCCATGGCTGGTCATTGGCTCCTCTCTCGCCATCTGGGAGGCGGCGGTGCGGCTCTTCGCGGTGCGCGAATTCATCCTGCCTGCGCCCACCGTGGTGGTGAATGCGCTGATCGCTTTTCATGAACCGATCATCTCCAACTCGCTTTTCACCTTGATGAACACGCTGATCGGTTTTGGCATTGGCGTGGGCGTCGGCCTGTTTCTGGGGATCATGATCGGCTCGTCGCGCCTCGTCTATGCGGGGCTCTATCCCATCCTCGTGGGGATCAATTCCGTGCCAAAAGCGGCGGTGGTGCCGGTGCTGGTGCTGTGGATGGGCATCGGCCAGCCGCCCGCCATCACCACGGCCTTCCTGCTGTCCTTCTTCCCCATCGCGGTGAATGTCGCCACGGGCCTCGCCACCACCGAGCCCGAGCTGGAAGATGTGCTGCGCTCCCTCGGCGCCAGCGCCCTTGATATCTTGCTCAAGGTCGGCATCCCCCGCTCCATGCCCTACTTCTTCGCCTCTCTCAAAGTGGCGGTGACCCTGGCCTTCGTGGGCGCGGTGATTTCCGAAACCATCGCCTCCAATGACGGCATCGGCTATCTGATGCTCCAGGCGGCCTCGCAATTCAGAACAGCCCTGATGTTCGCAGGCCTGATCGTGATCGCGGCCATGGGCATCCTGACCTATCTGTTCTTTGTTCTCATCGAGCAGAAAGTTACGGGCTGGGCCACCCGCAAGCAGGATGTGATGATGACCGGCGGATAAGCCTCGTGGCGGGACAATGTCCTGGCCGAGCGTCTTTGGCGAACGATCAAATACGAAGAATCAAGAGCGAAAAATAACGCTCGATGCGGCGCAATCACGCTTCGCTCACAAGGAGTGAACCAGACTTCTTCACGCCTTCCAGACGTGAAGAGCGCATCCGTGAATTGAGTGACAGGGCAGGTCATTGACAGGGCCCGAGCCCGTTTCCTTAGCCGTTCCGCACAACAAAAAAAGCTGCTCGTGAAAGCAGCTTTTCATTTTTGATTGGGTAGAATTTTTCAGCTTTCCGGAGCCAAAAAAACTTAGCGCGAATAGTAGTCAATAATGCCAGAAACCCATATTTGACGGGCTTTTTTGGAGGTTTTTTTTGCGTGTGTAGCATCTGTGTAAGAGGAAATAAATCCTAAATAACACCTTTTCAAGCGCCTGATAACGCTATGATAGCAGCCTCCTCAACGCCCCACAATCTGCGCTCAGCATAGTAGTCGAGTTAGCGTACAAAACACCCCGATTATGGGTGGCTACCCCACGAAATAGGAATTTATGCAGAAAAATGAACTGGTATCGAAAGTCGCAAATCGCTCGCAACTCTAGAAGCTAGGACTTCCCGACAGCAGCATATGGCTTGTCAAGAGTCTTCACACACGGCACATTCTAGGTTCGCGTAGGTTTCGGCGCAGACCGGGGACCGGGTGCTCTCCATGGTTCAATTTGAGGTGCCAAAATTCTGAAATTGGCGCAAAACCGTTTAGGCAAGCTATGACGACTGGTAAAGGCTCATCATACCACCCATGGATATCATCTGCCCTGACTATACTCATCCACCTGATCACATCGGTGAACCTTTCAGCTCAAGAGGTGCCTATTCGCAAACTTGAACTGACAGTCCAAAATGGGCAGGTGAGCGCAGCTGGAATCGCCAGACCGGCAAAAGGCGCGCCAACAGTGCGGCTGCTTCAGGGAGAACAGGTCGACATCAACTGGATCGTGGACGCCACCATGGAACTCCATCTGCATGGCTACAGGCTAGAGGCACGGGCAGTGCCGGGCGTCCCCGCGCCGATGCCCTTTCGAGCGCGTGCAACCGGACGCTTTCCAGTTGAAATCCATGACGAGCGGGGGCAGCATCGCACCATTCTTTACATAGAGGTCCATCCCCGGTGAGGGCGACCCTCGCCTTCCCCCTTCTGTTCGTCTCTGGCGGCGGCGCACAGGCGCACGCCTTCGCGCAACGCTACGATCTGCCCCTGCCCCTTTGGCATTATATTGTCGGTGCAGGGGCGACTGTGGCGATCTCCGTACTAGTCGCGGCCCTCTTCGCCCGGCGCAACCCTCGCCCGGCCCCGCCATTGCGGATGCGGATCTCTAATGGCATTGCGCGGTGGATCGAGGTCGGATTGCGGCTTCTAGGGCTGGCCAGCTTTGCGCTCGTGCTCGCAGCTGGGTTTTTGGGCGAACAGGGGGATTGGGACAGCAACCTTCTGCCCGTGGGCGTGTGGGTGCTCTGGTGGGTAGGCCTCGCCTTCGTTGTGGCTTTGGTGGCGGATATGTGGCCCCTGCTCGATCCCTGGCGCAGCATCAGCCTCTTGCTTTTTCGCGCAGGCCCTTCACGGGACAATGCGTGGCTGGCTAGGCTCGGTGCATGGCCTGCCGTTGCTCTGTTTCTTGGCTTCGCCTGGGCCGAACTTGTTTGGACCGAGAATGCCGCCCCTCGCAAGCTGGCCATGCTCATTACGGCGGCATCGCTACTCACCTGGGCTGGGATGGCGCTAGTGGGCGTGGAGGCATGGCGCAGACAGTGCGACGCCTTCGGTCTATTCTTCCGCCTCTTCGGAAGCTTTGCGCCACTTGCGGCGTCGCGCGATCCGCACGGCATCCTGCTGGTTCTGCGACCCTACGGGGTGGGCCTCAAACAGGACGAGCCGCCTTCGGCCTCGTTCATGGCATTCGTGCTTCTGCTGCTGGCCAGCGTGGCCTTTGATGGCATCAATGAAACACCTTTCTGGGAAAACATCGCAGGTGTCCTCGTTGGGATGCTTTATGAGATCGGTTTCGTCGGGGCTTTTGGCTACAGCGTGGCGGGCGCGCTGATAAAAACTATAGGACTGTTGGCGACGCCGCTGGTCTTCGCCCTGATCTTTCTGACGGTCAGCGCGCTGACGGGGAGGTTGTGTGGTCAAGGCGCGTTGCTCACAGCCCGACGCCACGTGCTGAGCCTGACCCCCATCGCCATCGCCTATCATCTCGCTCACTACCTATCTTATCTCTTGATACAAGGACAGGCAGCTCTTCCCCTTATGTCGGACCCGCTCAATCTGGGCTGGGATCTCTTCGGCTGGCGGGGACGCGAGATTGATATCGCCTTGGTGGATGCACGTTTCATTTGGCTGAGCGCTGTCGGCTCGATCATCATCGGTCATGTAGCAGCGATATTCTTGGCCCACCAGGAAGCCCTGCGGGACTCTTCAGGTTGGAGCGCTGTCCGCAGGCGATGGCCTATGAGCATCTTGATGGTAGTTTACACCATGTTGAGTCTCTGGATCTTGTCCCAGCCCATTATCGAAGTATCATAGGCTCAGATAAGGTGGGCGCCACAACGGAAGGGCTGCATGATGTTCGTTCTACGCAAACCCCTAATTGCAACCAGCTTCGGTTTTACCATCGCCATGGCAGGCGTTGCTTTTGCTCAAACGTCGAGCCCGGAACCTGGAGCCTGGGGCCAGAAGGCGCCGCTGATCGAAGCCAATTCAGAATTTACTCTGACCTCGACAGGCGAGAAGATCTACGTGCTCGGCGGATATCCGCAGGGCCGTGTGAGCGTGAAGACCGTTCAGATATATGACATCCCCAACGACAAATGGGCGCTAGGCCCTCCGTTGCCAGAGGTCAACAACCATGGCGTTGCCGCCGCCCATGACGGGGTGGTTTATCTCTTTGGCGGCCAGACCGATCCCAACACCGCCTATGTCGACACCGTCTATGCGCTCGATACAAAGTTGGGCGCAGGCGCTGCCTGGACGCAAAAGGCTGCGATGCCGACCAAGCGCAGCGCGGGCGCCGCTGTCGTGCACGAGGGCAAGATCTATATCGCGGGTGGGCGTCCACCCCGCGGACATGATTTCGCAGTCTATGATCCCAGGACTGACACATGGGAGAAACTGCCGGACCTGCCCAGTCAACGCAATCATATCGCCATGGAGCTTATCGCCGGCAAGATTCACGTTTTTGGGGGTCGCCTCGGCGGCGGGTTCCAGAGCGACAAGACGGCCGCTCATGAAGTTTTCGATCCAGGGAGCAGGACCTGGTCGGTCGCCGCTCCCATGCTGAAGCCACGCAGCGGCATCAACAGCGCCCAGGCCTTTGGCTGCGTGCATGTGTGGGGCGGCGAGGAACAGGCGGGAGTCTTTCCTGACCATGATTATTATGACCCCCGAAATGACAAATGGACTAAATTGCCCAATATGGCGATCCCGATCCATGGAGTCACAGGCGCAACTTTCGCTAACGGGCTGATCTATGTGACGGGCGGCGGAACCCAGGTAGGGGGTAATAGCGGCAGCCT
>CAMDOY010000278.1 GCA_945903655.1 Rhizobium sp. Q54
CCTGCCTCGCGTAGTTAGTCGGCGTCCCGAAGGTTCCATCGCCCTTGCCGAGCAGGATGGAGACAGAACCAGAATCGTCCGCGACAACGAGGTCAGCCCTGTCGTCGCCATTCAAGTCGCCAACGCAGATCACGGCACCAGCACGGACACCCGTCGAGACGCTCGTCTGCGACTGGAACGTTCCGTCGCCCTGGCCGAGAAGGATGGAAAGGCCGCCATTATCGGAGACAATGAGATCCACCTTGCCATCGCCATTGAGGTCAGCCACCGCGATATGCTCGGGGCTGCGCCCCGTCCCATAGATCGCCTGCTGCTGGAAGGTCCCGTCGCCGTTGCCGAGCAGGACGGAGACCGCCGCACCATCCGAAAAATTGGAGACGGCGACGTCCATCTTGCCGTCGCCGTTGAAGTCGGCGACCGCGAGCGATCTTTGGCCGTATCCCGGCCCCGTCGCATAGGTGACCTGCGGCTTGAATGTCCCGTTTCCATTGCCAATCAGGACGGACACAGTCGCGTCATCGTTTCTAACAATGATGTCAGCCTTATTGTCGCCGTTGAGGTCGGCGATGGCGATGGAACCCGGGAACCAACCGGTCACACAGGTCGCGGTCTGGGTGAAGGTCCCGTCGCCATTGCCGCGCAGGACGGACACGGACTTACTGAAAAGATTCGAGACAACCAGATCGAGCTTGTGATCACCATTCAAGTCGGCGATGGCTACTGTCTGGGGGGTATCTGCTGTCGTAAGGTTCTGCGTGAACTCCATGACCTGATCCGTCACGGTGATTGCGACATCCTTGCTGGCGGTCGATGACCCGTCAGAGACCGTCACTGTTATATTGTAGACATTGTCCCCGCCCCGATCCGCAGGCTTCTCGAAGTCCGGCGAGGCCTTGAAGGTCACATTGCCCCGACTGTCGATATTGAACAGGTCCGCATCATCGCCCGAGAGCGAATAGGTCTTTTGGCCGGGGCTCGGCGAGAAAGGAGGGCGGTAAGGGTCTTCGGTCGATACTGTGTAAACGAACATTGTGTCGGTAACATTCTCGTTCCAGATTGCAGCCTCGCCGGACGTGATCTCAAAGGGGACAGCGATCCTCACTTCCGTCTCAAACCGTGCGGGAGGCCCATCTGGATTAGCTGAACTGACGTCTGTCAGCGTGAAATGGATGGCGCGGTTCATGCCCATCTCCTGTGGGCCTGACTTCAAGTTGGGCCAGAAGGTCAGACCCTGCAGGGCAGCCGTGACCTCCACAGCGGACCCCGTCAACTGATAGGTATTGCGATCGATTCTTGTCAGCCCGATCCCAACAAGCTCTCCGTCCCAACCGTCCACCGTGATGGTGAGCGTTTGGATGGCCGACGGGGAATCGTCCACCACGGAAAGCTCCTCGAAGGGGCGCATGGGCGTGCCCGGTGTGGTGGTCTGGTTGATGGGGGGAGAGCCGAAAATCATAGGTGGGGCTGGCTGCGCGATCAGATCAAACGCGCTGAAGCTCGAATATTCGTTATTCGTGATCGAATCCATTCCACCCCCCCGAAGCCCATTTCCCGCAGACCCGCCGCCGCCAACACAGCCTCTACAATAATCAACCCCGCCCCCTCAACCCCCGCACCGCAAAAATTGACCATCCGCTCACCAATCCCACCCGCCCCCAGCCCGCCCATTCCCGCCAAGCCCCCACCGTGCTACAGACCCCCCGCCCGCACCGCTCCGCACGAAGGCTCCCCTATGACCGCACCTGTTGTGACCCGTTTCGCTCCCTCCCCCACGGGGTTCCTGCATATTGGCGGGGGGCGCACGGCGTTGTTCAACTGGCTCTACGCCCATCACCACGGCGGCAAGATGCTGCTGCGAATCGAGGACACGGACCGGGAGCGGTCCACCGAAGGCGCCATCGCCGCCATCATCGATGGCCTGAGCTGGCTCGGCCTCGATTGGGATGGGGACACGGTTTATCAATATGCGCGCGTGGAGCGCCATCGCGAGATCGCAGGGGAGCTGCTGGCGCGGGGCATGGCCTATCGCTGCTACGCCACCCAGCAGGAGCTGGAGGAGATGCGCGAGAAGGCCCGCGCCCTTAAGCTGCCGCCCCGCTATGATGGTCGCTGGCGCGATCTCGGGGACGCCGAGGCTGCAGAGGCTGAGGCGCGCGGGCTCAAGCCCGTCATCCGCCTCAAGGCGCCCCAGACCGGCGAGACCGTCATCGACGACAAGGTGCAGGGCCGCGTCGTGTTCCCCAACAAGGATCTCGACGACCTCGTGCTGCTGCGCTCGGACGGCAACCCCACCTATATGCTGGCGGTCGTGGTGGACGATCACGACATGGGCGTGACCCATGTCATCCGGGGCGACGACCATCTGACCAACGCGGCGCGCCAGACCCATATCTATCAGGCGCTGGGCTGGACCGTGCCGGTCATGTCCCATATTCCGCTGATCCATGGGGCCGATGGCGCCAAGCTCTCCAAGCGTCACGGAGCGCTCGGCGTCGACGCCTACCGGGCCATGGGCTATCTGCCCGCCGCCCTGCGCAACTATCTGGTGCGCCTGGGCTGGAGCCATGGGGATCAGGAGTTCTTCACCACGCAGGAGATGATCGAGGCCTTCGATCTCGCCCATATCGGTCGGTCCCCCGCGCGCTTCGACACCGCCAAGCTCGAAAACATGAACGGCCACTACATGCGCGCGGCCTCCGATGCGGAGCTGCTGGAGGCGCTGGTCTCCACCCTGCCCTATCTGCCGCAGGGCCCGGACTATGGCCCCAAGCTCGACGAGGCCATGAAGGCCAAGCTGCTGGCGGCCATGAGCGGGCTCAAGGAGCGCGCCAAGACCCTTGTGGAGCTGGCGGACGGCGCCCGCTTCCTCTTCGACCAGCGGCCTCTCGCCATGGACGAGAAGGCAACGGACATTCTCGCCAAAGGCGGCCAGGCGCATCTGGCGGCCCTGCTGCCTCGGCTGGAGGCGCTGGCCTCATGGACGGCGGCGGAGGCCGAGGCCGTGGTGCGCGCCTATGCTGAGGAGACCGGCGCGAAGCTGGGACAGGTCGCCCAGCCCCTGCGCGCGGCCCTGACTGGCCGCTCGACCTCGCCGGGGATCTTCGACGTCTTGCAGGTGCTCGGCCGCGAGGAGAGCCTGGGGCGCATCCGCGACCGGGTGTGAGGCGAAGCGGTCTACTCAGACCGCTTGTACGGGCCGACCTTGGCCTGCGCCGCCCTGAGGAACGACAGGTCGATCACCTGCTCGGCCCTGAGCTTCTTGTCCACAAGATCGAGCTTCTGGACGAAGGCGAGGTCGCGCTGCAGGCCCTCAATGTTGGGCATGCCATCGGGATCGCAGGCGGCGGGGATCACGTTGCGCAGCAGCGCCTCGTCCTTCACCCCCGAGTATTTGGCGATGATGCCCACGATCTCATCCGCGTTCTTGCCCGCGATGCGCCCGTCCTTGAGGGAGTCGTTGTAGACATGCACGCCGCGCAGATAGGCGCGCATGAAGGCCTCGGCGACCTCCTTCTTCTTGACGAAGAGCGCACCGAAGGTGGTCACCGCCGCCTGCTGGTTGGGGTAGATCTGGTCAATGGTCATGAAGCGCCGGGCGATGTTGCGCTTCTCGGCGATGGAGACGAGGGGCTCGGCCACGAAGGTGGCGTCAATGGCCTTGTTGGCCATGGCGGCGACCATGTCGGCGGTGGAAATATAGATGCGCTCCACATCCTCAAAGGCGATTCCACCCTTCTTGCAGGCCTCGTTCAGGGTCGATTGCTCGCCCGCGCTGCCGGTGGCGGGGATGGAGAGCTTGCGGCCCTTGAGATCCGCCAGGGACTTGAAGGCGCCGGAATCGATGAGGTCCGCCCGCACCAGCAGGGACTGGAAGCCATAGCCCGGGGCGTTGCGGGCCTTGTCGGCCACGATCTTGATGGCGATTTCGCGCTCGTTGGCGTTGTAGAGCCCGGCGGAAACCGCCCCGCCGCTCACGTCCAGGTCCCCCGTGGAGAGGGAGGCGATCATCCTTGCGCCGGACGGGAAGTTGGCGATGTCCACATCGAGGCCCTCGTCCTTGAAGTAACCCCGCGCCGCCGCGACGAAATAGGGCGCGTCGCTCACGGTGTTGACGATGCCCAGCGTGACCTTGGTGGCGGCGGCGCGGGCCACGGCGGGGGCGAAAATGGCCGAAGCCGCCGCTGTCTGCAGCATCTTGCGCCGGGTGATCGATTGGACCTTCATGTGCTTTCTCCCAAGGCTTTGGGCGGGACCCCGCCGTTGAGCCGACTTAAACGAGTGTGGGATCGATGCGCAACCAACAAACCACAGCGCAGCCATCACGAGGCTTTGAAGCGCCTGAAAACCGGATGGTTAACCGAACTTCATCTTTGACCAAAGTTCCGCCTTCATTTGCTTGAACGGCGCGCGCTGATGCGATAGCTTTTTGCGCAGCGCAATAACCGCGAGGCCAGCCCACGGCCAAGCCGTGAGGTTCCATCAGCGCGCATGGCGATGCGAGCAAAAAAGGCACAGTTCAATGAGTGCAAGCACCGGAAACTTCAAGATAGGCGACAAAGTCGTTGATATGCCCGTAAAATCGGGCACCATTGGCCCGGATGTCATCGACATCGGCAAACTCTATAACGCCACGGGCTGCTTCACCTTCGATCCCGGCTTCCTGTCTACGGCGGCTTGCGAGTCCAAGATCACCTATATCGATGGCGACGAGGGCATCCTTCTGCATCGCGGCTATCCCATCGAGCAGCTGGCCGACCACGGCGACTTCCTCGAGACCTGCTATCTCCTGCTGCACGGGGAGCTCCCCACCCCCGCTGAGAAGACGGATTTCGACTACACCGTCACCCGCCACACCATGGTCCATGACCAGATGTCGCGCTTCTTCCAGGGTTTCCGCCGCGACGCCCATCCCATGGCGGTGCTGGTCGGCGCCGTCGGCGCGCTCGCGGCCTTCTACCATGACTCCACGGACATCAACGATCCCCGCCAGCGCATGATCGCGTCCCATCGCATGATCGCGAAAATGCCGACCCTGGCGGCCATGGCCTACAAGTACAACATCGGCCAGCCCTTCGTTTACCCGAAGAACGACCTCGACTACGCCTCCAACTTCCTGCGAATGTGCTTCGCCGTGCCCTGCGAAGAGTACAAGGTGAACCCGGTTCTGGCCCGCGCGCTCGACCGCATCTTCATCCTGCACGCCGACCACGAGCAGAACGCCTCGACCTCGACGGTGCGTCTGGCGGGCTCGACGGGCGCCAACCCCTTCGCCTGCATCGCGGCTGGCATCGCGGCCCT
>CAMDOY010000279.1 GCA_945903655.1 Rhizobium sp. Q54
GACAATCCATCCCGCAAGCTGAAATACTCCTGGGAAGTGGCGGAGGCGGATTTCGGTCGCGGGCCGGAGTTTGTGGGCATCAACACCGCCCATCCCAACGCCATCGTGGCGGAGGCCATCGCCAGCGGATTCTTTCCCGAATTCGCCCCATGGCCGCGCCTGCGGCGGGAGGTGAAATATGGCCGCAACAGCCGCGTGGATATTCTGCTGGAGCGCGATGACGGGCCGCCCTGCTATGTGGAGGTCAAGAATGTCCACATGATGCGCCGCCCGGGCCTTGCCGAATTCCCCGACAGCGTGACCGCACGCGGGGCCAAGCATCTGGCTGAAATGGCGGATATGGTGGCGGAGGGCGCGCGGGCCGTGATGGTCTATCTGATCCAGATGGACGCGGATGAATTTGCGCTGGCGGGCGATATAGACCCCGCCTATGCGGCGGCTTTCACGAGCGCCCATGGGGCGGGCGTCGAGGCCATCGCGGTCGTGTGCAAGGTGGATCCGCAGGGGATCGAGGTGGCGCGACGGGCGCCGATCAGGCTGTAAGGGAAGCCACCGCCCCGGCCATCCGCGCCGCCACCACATCGAAAGACCAACGCTCCAAAACGCTGGCCCGGCCCTGCGCGCCCAGACGCTGCGCCTGAGCGGGATCGCCGAGCAGATCCCGGAGCGCGGCGGTCATCTCCTCAACGCTTTCGCGGGGGATAAGCAGGCCTGTTTCCCCAGGGGACAGGATGTCCAGCGGCCCATCCGTTCGGGTCGCCACCACGGGAACGCCATGCGCCATGGCCTCGATCACCACGATGCCGAAGGGCTCGACCCGCGAGGACAGAACGAAGAGATCGGCCTGCGCAAAAAAGGCGGCGCGGTCGCCAATCCAGCCGGGAAAGCTGACGCTGTCGGCGACGCCTTCGGAGGCGGCGAGCGCCTCCAGGGCGCCCCGCTCCGGCCCTTCGCCGCCAATGGTGAGCCGAGCCTCGACACCGCTGCGCCGGAGCCGGGCGAAGGCGCGAATGAGCAGGCCGAAATCCTTGTTTTCGTGCAGACGTCCCAGGCTGACGATCCGTAGGGGCGATTGGCCAGCAGGGCGCGTGACCTCCACCGGCGCGCGCACCAGGTTCGGGACCACGACGCAAGGCAGGTTCGGATAGTCCCGCCGCAGCGCCTCAGCCACCCCATGGGAGACGGCGATCAGACCGTCCATATGCGACAGCAAGGTCTTGTAGCGAAAATTATGCACGACGCCGATGCGCCGAACGCCCGCGAGCGGGCGCGCCATGATCTGCATGGCGCGGTTGCCATGGAGCAACGCGCAGACATGCCCCGACGCCACGCGCCGCAAGCGCCAGGCGATGAAGGGGTCAAAGCGTCCAAAAGTGGAGAACGGCGCGCGTTCATTGGCGGGACAGTGATCCATGAACCAGCTGGCGGATCGCCCCGCGCTCGTCACCTTCACGCCCCTCGAGCGAAGGCCCTCGTGCCAGTCCAGCGCCGCCTGCTCCAGACCGCCGCGCCCCCTGGCCATCATCACATTCAGCACGGGGCCGGTCAGCAAGTTGAAATCCCTCGCAAAAAATCTGCCAGCCGCAGACCCGGGCAAGCGACCTCCCATTGGCGCGGTAGCCAATGCAAGGGCTTGATGCTAATGGCTTTGGGCAAGATCCTCAAGGCTTGCACATGCTGCCCATCTCCATTTTCGTGATCGCCAAGAACGAAGCGCAGCGCCTTCCCGCGACCCTTGACGCGGTGAAGGGGCTGGGGCGGGAGCTGGTCGTCGTCGATTCCGGCTCCACGGACGGCACCCAGCAGATCGCGCTGGGCTTTGGCGCCCGCGTGGTGGAAACCCACTGGCGCGGCTATGGCCCGCAAAAGCGTTTCGCCGAAGACCAGTGCAACCACAACTGGGTGCTGAACATCGATGCGGACGAAGTGCTCACGCCCGCGCTGATCAGTGAAATACGCGACCTCTTCGCCCAGGGCGAACCTGCGCTCGATGGCTACGCCTTTCCCATCGTGGAAGTCTTCCCCGGCGAAACGAGCCCCGGCGCCTATGCCTATGCGCTTGTGCCGGTGCGGCTCTATCGGCTGGACAGGGGCCGCTATGCGGACGAACTGGTGCATGACCGCGTCGCCATGCAGCCGGGCGCGCGCGTAGCCACGCTGAAGGGTCAGGCGCTGCACTATTGCATCCAGAGCCTGTCCAGCAGCGTGGAGAAGCTGAATCGTTATTCGGACCAGCAAGTGCATGACATGAGCGTGAAAGGGCGGAGAACGCCCCTCTGGCGCATCTGGACCGAATTTCCGATGGCGTTCCTGAAGGCCTATCTCCTGCGGCGCCACATCCTGCGCGGGCGCTTCGGATTTGTGGCCTCCATCAATTACGCCTTTTATCGCTTCATGCGCATCGCCAAGGCCATGGAGGCGCGCGACCGGAACGGCGGATCCTGATCAGGAACGCCGCCAGATCTCGTTGGAGACAGTGGAAGCGGTCAGTCTGTAGTCCAGCTTCTCCAGGGCGCCGACCACGTCGCCCGTCCAGCGGTGGCCCAGCCGGTTGAGCACGATGACTCCCGGCAGCAAGCTTGTTTCGGCGTCGTTGAGGAAGGGCAGAAGAACGATATCCTCGACGCCCTCCACATCAAGCTTGAGAATATCGATCTGTCGCAGCGCCTCGTTCTCCACCAGTTGCAGGAGCGGGATGGCGGGCACGTCGAAACCCTGATCCGTCCCGTCGCTGTTGAAGCCGATGCGCACGCCCGTGCCGCCGAGATTTCTGCGGTCGATGAACAGGCGCATATTGCCCGCCACATCCGAAAGGGCGGCGTTCACGGCCTTGATGGAGCCATGCCCATTGGCGGCGATGTTGAAACACAGCCGCGCAAAGCTCTGTGGCTCCGGTTCGACCGCGATGATGCGCGCGCCGGCGCCTGCAAGCCCCGCCGCCCAGAGGGAATAGCCGCCCATGCTGGCGCCGATGTCGAGCATGACCAGACCATCGCAAAGCAGAGGCGCGAGGGCCGCGCGCTCGACGGGGTCGAAATATTGCGGCGTGAAGAGGATCCTCTTTTCGCAGGTGTTGTTCGAGGGATGCAGGCGCATCTTGGCGCCCATCACCTCTATGTCGACAGGATTTGCGCCCAGCAGGCGCAGGCCCAGGCCACGCAGGAGAAAGGCCTTGCGCTTGCCGAACCAACTGGCGTCGCACCGTCGGGTGGCGGCGATGATGCCGCGCATCAGGACAGAGGGCGTGAAATGGCCATAGCCCCTGGAATCGCTTGTCGTTTCAATTTGCATTCTGGATCCCGAGGGGGCCGCAGCCAACCTTTCCAACGGACAGGCCGACCGTGCTGGCGTCATAGCATGGCTGATGCGTCCACCGCCACCACAGCTTGAACTCTTGCGCGACGCCCTCCCCGGGGCTTACATCGACGACATGAACAAGGCGCTCTTTTCAGGATCATGGACGCGGCGCAGCCTTCTGACCCTGGGCGTCATCCTGCTCGCCTATGCGATCCTGCTGCGCGGGCTTGCGACGCCACTGCCCGCCCTGCCAGGCTCGCTGGAGGCGGCGCTCGCCAATCCGCACTATCTTTGCCTCACCGACGCCCATGGGAAAGGCATCCCCTCCCATGGGCCGCAGGCCTGCGGCGAATGCTGCCTGGGCCTGACGCGCGCGACCACGCCTCCGCCCGCTCTCGCGCCGATCCTGACCCCCTGGCCGCGCCTTGTCTGGCGCCCAGCCGCACCTTCCCTGACCGCCCTGCGCGACGGGCCTCCCGAAGAAGCCTGGACCAAGGCCCATAGCCAGCGCGGGCCCCCTGAAAGCCGCTCTCCGACGTCTTTCACCTGAAAAGACGGGCTCGCCCGTCAGCCTCATCGCGCGCCTGCGGGCGCCATCGGAGATGAATCATGACTTTTTTTAGGAAAACCGGCCCTCTGGCCGTAATGCTTATGCTCGCCAGCGCCTGCGCAAACGCCCATGTCTCTCTCGAAACTGCTCAGGCGCCGGTGGGCGCCAGCTACAAGGGGGTGCTGCGGGCGCCTCATGGCTGCGGATCCTCGCCCACCATAAGGGTGCGGGTGCGCATTCCCGAGGGTTTCGTGGGGGTGAAACCCATGCCCAAGGCTGGCTGGACCCTCGAAACCACCCGGGCGCCCTATGGCAAGGCCTATGCGACGCCCCACGCCAATCTGACGGAAGGCGTGCGGGAAATATCCTGGAGCGGCGGGCGCCTGCCGAGCGAATGGTATGACGAGTTCGTCTTCACCGGAACCATCGCCGCCGACATCGCGCCCGGGTCCACGCTCTATTTTCCGGTGGTGCAGGACTGCGAAACCGGAACTGACCGCTGGATCGAAATTCCCGCCGATGGGGCCAGCGCCCATGACCTGAAAGCCCCGGCGCCGGGCCTCCTGCTGCTGCCCGCCGCGCAAAAACGGGCGCATTAGCCCCAAAAAGGGGGGTGGGCGGCCTGTTTCGGGCCATCCGCCCCTCGATTCACACCCAACACAGGGCCATATCTTTTCATGACCGCTGCTTTATCCTACACATCAGGCTGACCCGCCCATGATCCATCCCGGAGATGAGATGACCTTCGTCGACGCAGCTCTGGCCCCCACCCGCAAGACCGGCCAGATCAAGCTCCACGGCCCTGCGGATTTCGAGGGCATGCGCAAGGCCGGACAACTCGCCGCCGAGGCGCTGGATATGCTGACGCCCTATGTCCAGCCCGGCGTCACCACCGAGGCCATCGACAAGCTCGCCTTCGAATTCGCCATGGACCACAAGGCCTATCCGGCGCCGCTGAGCTACCGGGGCTACCCCAAATCCATCTGCACCTCGATCAACCATGTGGTCTGCCATGGCATTCCCGACGACAAGCCCATGCGCAGCGGCGACATCGTCAATATCGACGTGACCCTGATCGTCGATGGCTGGCATGGGGATTCCAGCCGCATGTATCTGGTGGGCGAGGTCCCCCGCCGTGCCGAGCGGCTGGTGCAGGTCACCTATGAATCCATGATGCGCGGCATCGCCGCCGTGAAGCCCGGCGCCACCACCGGCGACATCGGCGCCGCCATCCAGGTCTATGCAGAGGCCGAGCGCTGCTCTGTCGTGCGCGATTTCTGCGGCCATGGGCTGGGCAGGCTCTTCCACGACGAGCCCAACATTCTCCACTATGGTCGCCCGGGCGAGGGCCCGGTGCTGAAGCCCGGCATGTTCTTCACCATCGAGCCCATGATCAATCTGGGCCGCCCGCAGGTGAAGATCCTCTCCGAC
>CAMDOY010000280.1 GCA_945903655.1 Rhizobium sp. Q54
GAAATCTCGATCTATTATGATCCCATGATCGCCAAGCTCGTCACCCACGCGGGCGACCGGCTCACCGCCATCGAGGCGCAGGCGCGCGCGCTAGATGATTTCGTGATCGAGGGCATCCGCCACAATATCCCCTTCCTGTCGTCGCTCATGCAGCATCCGCGCTGGCGCGAGGCGCGGCTCTCCACGGGCTTCATCGCGGAGGAATATCCCGATGGCTTTTCGCCGCTGGTGGCCGAAGGCGAGACCGCCCATGTGATGGCCGCCATAGCGGCGGCCGCCGACCATGTGATGAACGAGCGCAAGCGCCAGATCAGTGGGCAGATGCAGACCCAGCGCCCCGTGAATTTCGAACGCGCGCGCACGGTCATGCTGGGCAAGGCGCGCTTTGATGTGACGCTGGACGAGGGCGATGGCGCATTGTTGGTGCGCTTTGACGACGAGAGCGTGCATGCCCATCATCTGGTGTCCGACTGGGCGCCCGGCCAATTCGTGTGGCGCGGCACGGTGGATGACGAGCCCGTCTCCTGCCAGGTCTTCCCCATCCTCAACGGCCTCGAACTGGCCCATCGCGGCGTGCGTGTTGCCGCCCGCGTCTATACGCGCCGCGAGGCGGAGCTGGCGGCCTTGATGCCGGAGAAGAAGGCGGCGGACACCTCGAAGAAACTGCTCTGCCCCATGCCGGGCCTGGTGAAGGCGATGCTGGTGAGCGTGGGGCAGGAGGTGAAGGCGGGCGAGGCGCTGTGCATGGTGGAAGCCATGAAGATGGAGAACGTGCTGCGCGCCGAACGCGATGTGACCGTGAGCAAGATCCACGCGGCCGAGGGCGATAGTCTGGCGGTGGATGCGGTGATCATGGAGTTTGTGTGAGGGTGCGTTTAGTCTAATAAAACACGCGCGTTTTTTACCCTCCCCCCTGTGGGGAGGGTCGGCCGCGAAGCGGACGGGGTGGGGGTCTACGCATGCTGATCGTTGGCGCGGTTGCGAGGGCGCTAACCGGCAAAGGCCTCGCGCCCCCCACTCTCTAATCTCTCCCCCCGAGGGGGAGAGAAGCTGCGGGCGTTTCGCTCAGGTAATTTAAATTGTGTGAAAAGTCGCGCGCCTGCTTGCCCCTCTCACCGCGCCTCACCCATCTTCCTCACCCGCCCAATCACATCCGGCGAACTCGCGTAAGCGCGCGCCACCACCTCTGCGATTTCCTCGCCGCCGATCAGCTGCACCTCCATGTTGCGCTTGGCGGCGTCGGCGAGAAAATCGGCGTCGCGCATCATCGCGTCGAAGGCCTGCTGCAGGGCTTTCAGCCGCTCCGCAGGAACGCCCGGCGGGGTGAGGAAGGGGCGGCCCGCCAGTTGGGGCGCCAGCAATAGTTCCGCTGCGGCGCGGTCTTCCGGTTTGTCGAGGAAATCGAAGATCAGGGGCACGTCCGGCAATTCAGGATGCTTCTTCAGCGCCAGTTGCACCAGCAGATTCACCTTCTTCTGCGCAAGCCATTCGGGCTTGGTGGTCTTGAAGGTGGACCAGAAGAGGGCAGGGTAGCCCTCGATCTCCCCGCGCTCCAGCGCCAGCAAGGATTGGCCGGCGCCCGCATAGCCTGTGATGAGCTTGATCTTCGCGCCCGCAAGATCATTCAAAGCATAAGCGTAATTGGCGCTGATGGAGCCGATGACGCCCGCCATGATGGTCTCGCGCTGGCGCAGATCGGCGAGCGTTTTCGTCGCCGACAGATGCCAGGTGAAGGCCAGCGCCACCTCGCTGTTGGCCGAGCCGATATAGCCCAGTTTCGTGGCGTCGAATTGCTCGCCCCCGGGGGTGATGAGCGGCTGGAAGGGCACGGTGTTCTGTACCTGCGCGATGACGCCGCCATCCTTGGGCGCGATCTTCGCGAGATAGTTTGTGGCGATGATCCCGCCCGCGCCCACCATCTGCTTCACGATGATATTGGGGCGTCCGGGTATCTGCTTGCCGAAGTGCGCGGCGACAAGGCGCGCATAGGCGTCATAGCCGCTGCCGACTTCCGATCCCACGAGCATCTCGATGGTGCGGCCTTTGTAGAAGCTCTCGACCGATTGCGCTTGCGCGGATGCGGCGCCCATGACGAATGAGAACACACCAACGGCTATACGGCCCAAGCCCTGCGCCATCTCAACCTCCCCCGTTTTGCATTTTGCTTATAGTTGAAGGTAACAGTGGGTTGGCCGCGCGGCAAGCAACGCGCCTTGATGACCGGAACGTTCGGGCTGCCGGGCCGCCAAAGCGTTTGAGTGAAGATCGCGCTTGGTCGCCATCGGCTCAAAATCCCACGTAATCAGACTGTCACATGGCAAATATATCAGTGATTCTAGATATTTATGCTTGAGGTCTTGATATGAACGCCATCGTCAAAACTGGCCTGCTCTCCCTGAGCGCCATCCTCTCATCTCCGGCCGTCGCCCATAATATTTCGCCAGAAGACATTACGCGCATGAATGAAGGCGGCTTGCTCGATTATATCCACCTTGGCGCCATTCACATGCTGACCGGCTATGACCATCTGCTGTTTCTTTTCGGCGTGATGTTCTTTCTCACCTCCTTCAAGGACATCGCCAAATTTGTCACGGCCTTCACCCTCGGCCATGGCATCACCCTTGTCTTCGCCACTTACTTGCACATCACCTTCAACTATTTTCTGGTGGACGCGGCCATTGCAGCAAGCGTCATCTACAAAGGCTTTGATAACAACAATGGGTTCAGGCGCTGGTTCGATATGAATTCGCCCAATCAGCTGCTGATGGTGTTCGCCTTCGGCTTGCTGCATGGATTTGGGCTTTCCACACGCTTGCAGCAATTACCTATCTATAGCGACGCCTCATCTATGTTGTCGAAAATTCTGAGCTTCAATGTGGGCGTTGAGCTCGGCCAGATTGCGGCGCTGGTTCCCATGTTCATCTTCTTGTCGCTGGCGCGCAAATTGGCGTCCTTCAAGCGTCTCAGCCTCGCGTCAAATACATGTCTGATTTTTGCCGGCGTCTATCTGTTGTTCATCCAGCTCCACCGCTACGAGCACGACCACGATGCAAGGCACGCCGTAAAACAGGCTACTGTTCAAGCGATGACGGCGCCAAAGGCATAAGCGGAGCCCAAAACATCTTTACATCCCGCCCCGCCTGCGCCATCCCTCGCGCTCGCGAGGAGCCCCATCCATGCCGCTTTATTTCGCCTATGGCGCCAATCTCGATGTCGCCGCCATGGCGCAGCGCTGTCCGCGTTCGCGGGCGCTGGGGCTGGGGCGGCTGGCGCGTCATCGCGTCGCCATCATGAAGGAGGGCTACGCCACGGTGGTGACCGATCCCGCCGCCATGGTGCATGGCCTGCTGTTTGATCTGGCCTTCGCCGATGTGCCTGCGCTGGATCGCTACGAGGAGGTGGGCAGCGGCCTTTACCAGAAGATCACGCAACCCATCCTGCGCGCCGGGGGCGGGTCCGTGCGGGCGATGGTCTATGTGGGGCGGGGCGGGGAGGCGCGGGGCGTGGCGCCTGCGCCGGGCTATCTGGAGGCGGTGATCGCGGCTGCGTTGAGCGTGGGCTTGCCCGCCGACCATATCGCCTATCTGCGCCGCCTCGGCCCCGGCGCCGCCCTGGCGCCTGCGCCGGTCGCGCGCGGGCGGGCGATCAAATATGAGGGCAAGCCCCTCTGGCCGGAGGATGCGCCATGAGCGAGCGGCGCAGCATGCGGGTCTTTGTTTCGGGCAAGGTGCAGGGCGTGGGCTTTCGCGCCTTCGTCGCCCACGAGGCTTCCCGCCGCCCCGTGGACGGCCATGTGCGCAATCTGGCGGATGGGCGCGTGGAGGCGGTCTTCAGCGGCGCCGCCGACGATGTGGCGGCTCTGTGTGAAGCCTGCGCGCGTGGGCCCTATGCGGCGCGGGTGGATGGCATGCAGATCGTCGAGGCCGATGCGCTGGCGCCGGGCAGCGGGTTCTGCGTGTTGCGGGAGGGGCCTTAGCCCCCGGTCTCCCCGAACACCCCCTCGAACTCCCGCCGCAGAATCGAATCCACCTCCGGCATGGTCACGGGCAGGCCGAGGTCCACCAGGCTCGTGACGCCATAGTGGGCCTGGGCGATGCCGCATGGCACGATGCCTGAGAAGTGGGAGAGGTCGGGCTCCACATTCAGCGAGATCCCGTGGAAGGTCACCCAGCGGCGCAGGCGGATGCCCAGCGCCGCGATCTTGTCCTCGGCCATGGAGCCATCGAGCCCCCGCGCCTTCTCGGGGCGAGCGACCCAGACGCCCACCCGGTCGTCCCGTCGCTCGCCCTTCACATTGAAGGCGGCGAGGGTGGCGATAAGCCAGGCCTCCAGCGCGCAGACGAAGGCGCGCACGTCCTGTTTGCGCCGCCGCAGGTCCAGCATCACATAGGCGATGCGCTGGCCGGGGCCGTGGTAGGTATATTGTCCGCCGCGCCCGGCTTCATGCACAGGGAATCGGGGTTCGAGGAGGTCTTGCGCCTTCGCGGAGGTGCCGGCGGTGTAAAGCGGGGGGTGTTCGATCAGCCAGACCAGTTCGCTGGCCTCCCCCCGCGCGATGGCCTCGGCGCGCTCTTCCATGGTTTTCATGGCCTCCGCATAGGAGGTGAAGCCCGGCGTGATCCGCCATTCCACCGGATTTCCGGGGCTTGTGGGCATCAGGCTCGCGGTGGATGCGCGGGTGGGGGCGGGGCAGTCTTGCACGGGGGTCTCGCGGTTGGGTCGGTTCTTTCTACACCAGTTGAGGCTGAAACAGGAAAAGCGTCGCTTCGGCCTTGTCAGGGGGGAGGCGATTTGTTAGTCACCCCCTGCCGGTGTCGGGTTCGCCCCTCATCCCATGCGGTCGTGGCGGAATTGGTAGACGCGCTAGCTTGAGGTGCTAGTTCTTTAACCGGAGTGGAGGTTCGAGTCCTCTCGACCGCACCATATAAAACGGCGTCCAGCGATGGGCGCCGTTTTGTCGTTTGGGGGCTGTTTGGCTCCCCTTTATTTTGACCGCTTTATTGCTAAGATCACTTTCGATTCCCAATGATGGTGGGGCGGGCGAGCGATGGCGGTTCCAGATTATCAGTCCTGCATGCGGCCATTGCTCCAGTTCTGCGCCGATGGCCGTGAGAAAAGCATCAGCGAGGCGGCGGCGTTCGTAGCGACCCAGTTTCGCTTGTCGGCGGATGACCTGGCCGAGCAAATTCCCAGCGGAAAGCAGACCCTGTTGGCGAACCGCGTTCATTGGGCGCGCACTTATCTCGACAAAGCGGGCGCCTTGCAGCG
>CAMDOY010000281.1 GCA_945903655.1 Rhizobium sp. Q54
TGATCTGCGCGAGCCCACCTATGTCAAAGCCGCGAGAACCCTCGTTTTCGAATGAGGACAATGTTGCGTGCTCGCGGAAAATATCGGCGGGCCCGGAATAGGAAAAACCCTCCTCAAAGCCCAATCGTTTGGCGACTTCGCAGACGATCCACCAATCGGGCCTGGCTTCACCTGGCAAAGCCAAAAAGGGGCGCTGACGGGAGATGCGGCGTTCCGAATTGGTGACGGAGCCGTCTTTCTCACCCCATGCGGCGGCTGGCAAAAGCACATGGGCGCCAGCATTGATGGTGTCGTTTGAAATCAACACCTCGGATATGGCGAAGAAGTCGAGATGGGCGAGCGCCCCGCGCGCATGATCCGCCCTGGGCAAGGAAACCGCAGGATTCGTCGCCATGACCCAAAGCGCGCGCACACGCTTGTCCGCAATGGCGTCGAACATCTGCAGGGCCTTCAGGCCCTCGCGTTCCGCCATCAAGGGCGCGTTCCAGAATCGCTTTACGCGATCTACTTCCGCAGGCGAGAAACCCATGTGCGCCGCAAGCATATTGGCGAGCCCGCCAGCCTCCCGCCCACCCATGGCGTTGGGCTGCCCCGTGAGCGAGAAAGGCCCGGCGCCCTGCTTGCCAATGCGTCCGCTCGCCAGATGGCAATGGATGATGGCGTCGACTTTATCGGTCCCCTGCGCCGATTGGTTGACGCCCTGGCTCCATGCTGTGACCACACGCTTCGTACTGATCCACGCATCGCAGAAGGCGGTGATGAGCGAGGGCTCGATGCGACACATGGCCGAGACTGTGGCGAGATCAGGCGCGATCTCGCGCGCGGTCTTCAAAGCCGCGTCAAACCCAGATGTATGCTTTTCGACAAAGCCGTGATCGACAGCACCACGCGCAAAAATCTCTTGCAGCAACCACGCGAAAAGCACCGTGTCCATACCCGCTGCAATCGGCAGAAACAGATCGGCTTCATCGGCGGTGGGCGTGCGGCGCGGGTCGATGACGATGAGCTTGGCGCCGCGCTGCGCCCGATTGGCCTGCATCCGCTGGAACAGCACGGGATGGCACCAGGCGGCGTTGGAACCCACGAGCACGATGAGATCGGCTTGATCGAGATCCTCATAGGATCCGGGCACGAGATCGCCGCCAAAGGCGCGCTTGTGCCCTGCGACCGACGAGGCCATGCAGAGCCGCGAATTGGTGTCCACATTCGCCGAGCCCAGAAAGCCCTTCATCAACTTGTTGGCGACGTAATAATCTTCCGTCAGCAACTGACCCGATAGATAAAAGGCCAGCGCGTCAGGCCCATGAGCGCGCGCATTGCGCGCAAAGCCCTCCGCCACCGCATCCAGTGCACTGTCCCAGGACACGCGCTCATAGGAACCGCTCGCCTTGCGCATCATGGGATGCAGCAAACGCCCCTCAAGCGATACCGTCTCGCCCAGGGCCGAGCCCTTCGAGCACAGGCGGCCAAAATTTGCGGGATGATCGGGATCGCCTGCAATGGCGACGCCGCCTGCGCCGTCAGGTGTCGCGAGAACCCCGCAGCCGACGCCGCAATAAGGGCACGCTGTGCTGATAGCTTCCATGGTGGCTGCGCCATCCATCATGTGTTCCTCAGTAGACATCGGCCTGATAGCGGCCTGCTTTTTTCAGAGCGCTGACGAAAGCGACGGCCTCGTCAGTGGGGCGCGCGCCATGGGTGGCGACGATATCGACAAGCGCCGCCTCTACGTCCTTCGCCATGCGCTTGGCGTCGCCGCACACATAAAAATGCGCGCCTTCCGCCAGCCATTGCCAAAGCGCGGCGCCCACCTCCCGCATGCGGTCCTGTACATAGAGTTTTTCCACGCCATCGCGCGACCAGGCGAGCGACAGGCGCGTCAGCGCGCCGCGTTCGCGCATGGCTTCCAGTTCGTCGCGATAAAAGAAATCCGTGTCCATGCGCTGATGGCCGAAGAAGAGCCAGTTCTTACCGGGCGCGCCAATGGCCTCGCGCTCCTGCAAGAAGGAGCGGAAGGGCGCTATACCTGTACCAGGCCCCACCATGATCACAGGCTTTGTCGGGTCCTTAGGCAAGGCGAAACCATGGGCCTTCTGCACATAGGCGCGCAGCGTCATCCCGGGCAGGGCGCGATCAGCAAGGAACGTGGAGGCCACGCCAAGGCGCCTGCGCTTGCCGATGACATAGCGCACTGCATCCACTGTGAGCGTGAGCCGTCCCGGTGCATGTTTCGGAGAGGAGGAGATAGAATAGAGGCGCGGCTGCAGGGGCTCTAGCGCATCCACGAAAGCTTCGGGATGAGGTCGCGCTTGCGAAAATTTCTGCAAGGCGCCGAGCACATCAAGATTAGCGGCGTCCCCATCTGGATCTTCGCCTTGAGCCAGCGCCCGCGCCTTCTGCCGCTGCGCGCCGCCGCAGAGGAAGGACATCAATTCGAACAGCGCGTCTGGCGCAGAACCAAGCGACACCTCATCGCTCAAGACCTCGCGCAGGGTGCGCCCGCGAAGTTGCGTCACATGGGAGGCGCCGAGCATGGCGATGATCTGATCGACGAGTCCAAGATCGTTTGCGGGGAAGAGGCCGAAGGAGCCGCCCGCTTCATAGGTCAGGCCCGACGCCGCAAGGTCAAATGCCACATGCCATGTATCTTTCGCCGAACCCTCCTTGTTGAGACGATGGCGCGAGACAAAGGCCACATCGACGGGGTTTTCGCGACATGTCCCTGCGGCGCCAACAGCTGCTGGCGTAGCCTCGACAGTCTTGGCCACAGGGGCAGCGGCGCCGATTTCGGCCGCAAGCTCCTTGAGCATGCGCGCTGTTTCCTTGCCGCCGGGAGCGCAGAGATTGAGCCGCGCCTCCTTGGTTTCGAAGAGCGCATTGGCGTAATCGGCGCAGTTGTAGCCGCACTGGCCGCAGTCCTGCTGCGCCATGGCCGCCATGAGGCGCGGCGCGAGCGGGCGATCTTGCGCAAGCTGCATGCGGTCCTCGATCTTCATCGAGGGATCATGCCAGGGGGCGTCATCATTATCCGCAAGGGCAGGCCCTGCAGTGGGTGCGCCAAGGGCTGCGGCTTCGGCGTTTGCAAGCGTGCTGGCGCCCTGCGCATCTGTTAACAAGGTAGCGGCGAAAACGCCCGACAGCCATGCGCGCTGCTCTGCGGTGAAGGGCGCGCTTTCGGGAATGAGGAACACGGGCGCGGGCATGGGCTGAGCGATCATCACATCTGCTCCGCAAGCTGGTTGAGGGTTTCGACATCATGGCGCGCGGTGAAAGCCTGGAAGCTTTCGTTGCCGTCGATGCGATGGGCCATCCATGCCCGCAGCAGCGCCTCGATCGCCTTTGGCGCAGCGCTGGCGCGCAGATCCGGTTGAAGCAGGCGACCAATGGCGCCCTGCGCCCCAAAGCCGCCGCCCACATGCAGATGATAGCCTTCGACCTGATCGTCCTCGTCGTTAATGGTTACCTTGGCGCCGATGAGGCCGATGTCGCCGATGTAATGTTGGGCGCAGGAATGGTGGCAGCCGGTAAGGTGGATGTTGACAGGCAGGTCAACGCTCATACGCGCATCCACATGATCAGCAATGCGCAGGGCGTCGCCCTTGGTGTCGGAGGCCGCGAATTTGCAGCCGGTGGAGCCCGTGCAGGCGACAAGGCCCGCGCGCAGATTTGACACGCTGGTGGAAAGGCCCGCCGCGTGAATGGCCGTGCATGCAGTTTCGATCTGCGCATCGGGCACACCCGAGAGCAGGAGATTCTGCCAGACCGTCAGGCGAACATCCCCATCGCCAAAGGCGCGCGCGACCTCTGCAATTTCGTGCATCTGCGCGCAGGTGATCTTGCCCAGCGGCGTCCAGACGCCGATCCAGTTGAGGCCATGCTGACGCTGGGCGTGCACGCCCACATGCGCGAGCCGATCATGGGCCGCGCGCGGCGCCACATGGTTCACGTCAACACGCGCGAGCTTGCGCCCCAAGACGTCTTCGACCGCGACAAGAAAGCGCTCGAAGCCCCAGGCGTCCAGCAGATATTTCAGCCGCGCCTTGTTGCGGTTGGTGCGGTCCCCATGGGCGATGAAAACGCTGATAATTGCGTCCGCAACAGCCACCGCGTTATCAGGCGCAACCAGGACGCCGGTGTCGCGCGCGAGGTCCCGATGGCCGGTGATGCCGCCCAGCGCAAGGCGATACCAGACGCCAGCGGCGACGTCAGCGCCCTCAAGCACGCGCACGGCCTGAAATCCGATGTCGTTGGTGTCCTCCAGGGTGGGGATCACGCCGCCGCCGTCGAAGGACACGTTGAACTTGCGCGGCAGGCCATAGAGCGTGCGGTCGTTCAAAATGTGATGATGCCAGGCGCTGGCGTGGGGGCGCGTGTCGATGAGTTCCTGCGCATCGATGCCCGCCGTCGCCGAGCCCGTGACGTTGCGGATATTGTCGGCGCCTGAGCCCCTGCTGACGATGCCCGCCTCCGCAAGGCCTTCCAGCACATCGGGAGCAGCCTCAGCCTTGATCTCGCGGATCTGCAGATTGGCGCGGGTGGTGACATGGGCGTAACCGCCGCCATGAATCTCAGCCATATCGGCGACCACGCGCAACTGCCAATGTTTCAGGATCCCGCCGGGGATACGCATGCGGCACATGTAGCTGTCTTGCGCGGGCGCCACGTAGAAGACGCCGTGATAGCGCCAGCGGAAGTTGTCTTCGGGCTTGGGATAGGCGCCGGATTTCGCCTGTATGCGAAAGCGTGCATAGGCGTCGAAGGGATGTTCCGCACGCTTCCACTTCTCCTGATCCCCGAGCTTTCCGCCTTTGGCGGTCACCTGATCCTGCGCATCGAGATGCGGCTTGTCTGGACCTTGATTGCTCGCAACGACAACCGGCGCCGAAGCGCCCTTGCCCGAGCGCATGGCCTGCGCGCCCGAAAGGAAACCTTCGAGATAGCGTTTTTGTTCGGCGGTGAATTCAGTACTCACGATGGGCCTCACGCCGCCTCGCGCACACAAAGGGCGCGTCCGAAGATCAGGTCGTTTCGCATTGCGTCGATGGGCTGGGCACGCTCGATGAGATCGAGATACCAGAGGCCATCTCTGGTCTCGCCATAGAGCACGCAGCCCGCCAGCACGGTTCCCTGCGAAGTCTCGCGCAACACGAGCTTGCGATATTGGCGCAAGCCCTGATCGCGCCAAACCAGCACCTGCGCGCCCTCGCCCAGATAATCGCCTGCAGAAAAGACGGCGATGCCGGAGACCTTGAGA
>CAMDOY010000282.1 GCA_945903655.1 Rhizobium sp. Q54
CCGGCCCCGCGATGAACACGCCATGATGGGAGTTCGTGGAGACCGCCGCGCCCTGGGGATAATAGAGCTCGTGGCCCTTGCGCATGGCCTCATAGCGCTGGTTGTTGCAGACCACGATCAGGATCGGCAGATCATAGGCCTTGGAGGCGCCGAAGGCCTGGATGATCGGATTATAGAGGAACGATCCATCGCCCACGAAGAGCGCCACCGGCTTGTCGCGGGCGGCGAGCTTGGCGCCCAGCGCCGCGCCGATGCCCTGCCCGAGCGCGCCGCCGGTCACCCGGAAGAAGCTCTGGGCGCGGTCGAGCGGCAGATAGGGCCGCATCTGCGGCATATGGGTGATGGTTTCGTCCACATAGATCGTGTCGGCGGGGAGCATCTGCGCAGCGACCGCCGCCAAAGCGATGCAATCGAGGCCCTCCGCCTTGAGCGAGGCCGCCTTCACCTGATCGAGCCGCGCCACATAGGCCTCATGCACTCCGGCCCAGCGCGTCTTGCGGGCGGCCACTGCGGCGCCATCGCAATGGGCGGCGGCGGCGAGTTGCGATAGCGCGGTCGCCATGTCGCCTTCCAGATAGAGATCCGCATGCTGGTTCTGATAGGCGAGGTGGTGCTTGACCGGGTTCTCGCCAATAGAGACGATCTGGCCCTTGCAGGGGCGCTTGTGCGCGGGATACCAGGGCGCCTTGCCGCCCGCCAGCAGCACCAGATCCGCATCGGCCAGATGTTCGAAGGTCTGGTAGCCCAGCCACAGAGGATGATGGCGCGGGAAATTCGTATAGGTGCTGGCGCGCCCGCAGATCACCGGGGCGCCGATGGCTTCGGCCAGCGCGACCAGCGCATCATAGGCGGCGGGATCGCGGCCGGACTGTTCGGTGACGATGACCGGATTTTTCGCCGCGCGCACGAGGGCGGCCACCGCCTCGATGTCCTGCGGCAGGGCCTGCGTCTTGGGCGCGGGGGCGGCATGGCGCAGGTCCGCTGATTTCTCCCAGGGCTGCATCATCGCTTCCAGCGACATGTTCAGATAGACCGGCCCCTGCGGCGTGCGCTGGGCCATTTCGCCCGCCCGCACCACGGCCTGATGGATATTGGAGGCATGGGTCACCTGCCCCGCCCATTTCACCAGAGGCTGGATCATGCGATGGGCGCCGCCGACGCTCACCCCGCCATACCATTGGGGCTCCATGGGCATTTCGGGGTCTTCGCCGAAGGTGGTGGATTCGCCGGACATGACGATCATTGGCAATTCCGCCTGGGTGGCGCTCAGCACCGCCATGGAGCCATGCATGAGGCCCACGCCCGCGTGGATCATCACCGCCTGCGGGCGGCCCGTGATGGCCGTGTAGCCCATGGCCATGTCCACCGCGAGGGTCTCGTGCCAGCAATCGATGAAGGTGGGGCCAGCGGCGCCCTCGACCTTCTGCCGCGCCATGGCCTCCCAGACGGGGCTCCATTCGGAGCCGGGAGAGGAGAGGATGTAATCAACATTGAGGTTGCGCAGGGCCTCGACAATCGCCTCGCCGCCGTCGTGATAGTTCTTCATCTGCGCTCCCCCTTTGCTTCGCCGTCAGGCGGCAGTGGGAATTAGAGCGATTTGGGGCCGTATGGCAACCGTGCCTGCGGCGCGCGCCGCCAGCCCCCGCTATTTGAACAATTGCTTGAACACCGCGCCCCATTTCGGCAGACCATCCAGCAATTGCTCGGGCGTCAGGTAAATCGCCTGGAAGCCCCCGGTTTCCGGCTTCAGTTTGGGGTCGCGGGCCGGAACTGCGGGATCGACGGGGATATAGTCGCTGTCGCGATAGAGCTGCTGGCCCTCGGGCGACACGAGGAATTCGGTGAAGAGCCGGGCGGCGTTGGGACGGGGCGCATCCCTGGTCACCGCGATCACCGACAGCACGGCCATGGCGGGCTCGAAGGGAATCCATTGCACCGGCGCGCCCTTGCCGCCGCTGATGACGGCATGGTGGTGGAAGGCCTGCAGGGTCAGGGGATATTCCCCCGCCATGACCTGATCGACCACCTGCCGGGCGGCGAAATTCACCGGCGTGATGTTTTGCGCCGACAGCTTGCGCAGATAGTCCATGCCCTTCTGCTCGCCCATATGCATCAGCACGATGCCCACGAAGCCCGGCGCGCTGGAGCTGGAGGTAAGGGAGGACCAGGACATCTTGCCCTTCCATTTGGGATCCAGCAGATCCTCATCACGGCGCGGCTCCGTGCCTGTCTTGACGAGATCCGTGTTGAAGATGGGCTGATGGACATAGAAATTCCCCGCCACCCATTCGCCATCCGCATCGATGAACTGGGCGGGAAAGCGCCGCGCGTTTTCGGGAATGAATTTCGCGGTGAGTCCCTCGCGCTTCAGGGCGGGGACGCTCGAGGTGCCGTCGATGACATCGGCCTGCAGGCGCCCGGCCTTCGCTTCGTTCATCACGCGGATCACCATTTCCCCGGTGTCCGAGCGCACATAGTTCACCTTCACACCGTATTTTTTCTCGAACAATTCGGCGGCGGGACGGGCGAATTGATTGATGATCTGCGTGGTGTACCAGGTGACCGCGCCCTCCTTTTTGGCGGCGGCGATCAAGGCCGCGTCGGCGGCCTGCGCTGCAGGGGAGGCCACAATAGCCAGAGCAGCGATGATGCGAAGCAGGGACATGAGCTTTCTCCCTCAGACACGCTCCCAGAAAATATGCATGGTGGAACCGTCCGCAGCGGGGTCGGTCACATAGATCAGGCGCCCGCCTTCGATGGAGGCGTGGCGGATGCGGGTGGCGCCGATCCAGGCGGGGAAAATCGCCGCCTCGATATGATGATAGACCGTGCCGTCCTTGACCTCGAAGGGGCCGGCATAGGCGACGCAGGCGGCGGCAACCTTGGCTTTTTCCTCCGCCGTCATGGTCGAGGGATCGGCGGTGGAGACGCCGACTTGATTGGCCGTAACCACCACCATGTAACCATCGTGCGAATACTGGATGAAGCCGGGGGTGGGCGGGAGCGTAACGCGCACCGATCCATCAGCGTTGAGCGTCTGTTGCCCGGCGTTGCGCCATGTCCCGACGATGTCCTGCGAATTCATGTGACCCTCCCATTTCGCGCCAGCCTAGCCGGAGGAGAGGCGCGTGACCAGAGGGGGCGGGCGGGGCGCTCGCCCTAATCCAGCGTCTGCCGAAACCGCCGCACGGCGATGGTCATGGCGATCAGCATGAGCCCGGCGAGCCAGAGACCGTCGCGCTGCAAGTCCGACAGATCCGCCCCCTTCAGCATGATGCCGCGGACGATGCGGATATAGTGGGTCAGCGGCAGGCATTCGCCCACCCATTGCGCCCAGACCGGCATGCCCGCGAAGGGGAACATGAAGCCGGACAGCAGGATGTTCGGCAAAAAGAACATCATGGCCATCTGCACCGCCTGCAACTGGTTCTGCGCCAGCGTCGAGAAGGTGTAGCCGATGGACAGATTGGCGGCGATGAAGAGGGTCGAGAGCGCCGCCAGCAAGGCTAGATTGCCCAGCAGCGGCACGCCGAAGGCGAAGGTCCCCGCCGTGACGATGAGCGAAGCCTGCAGGAAGCCCACGGCCACATAGGGCGCGATCTTGCCCAGCATGATCTCCAGCGGGCGGATCGGCATGGCCAGCAGGCTCTCCATGGTCCCGCGCTCCACCTCGCGGGTCACCGAGAGCGCGGTGAAGATCAGCATGGTCATGGTGAGGATCGTGCCCAGCAGGCCCGGCACGATGTTGAGCTGGGAGGCGCCTGCGGGATTGTAGCGCCGGTGCTGGCGTATCTCGAAAGCCGCTGGCGCCGGGGCGACCAGATTAGTGACGCGGTCGCGGCTGAGCGCGCTGCGCACCACACCCTCCAGCGCGCCAAGGGCCGAGCCCGCCGCCACCGGATCGGTCGCGTCGGCGGCGACCAGCATGGCGGGCGTCTCGCCCCTTCTCAGCGCCCGCTCGAAGCCTGCGGGGATCTCGATGGCGAAGAGCACGGAGCCCGAACGCAAAAGCGAATCCAGCTCCGCCTCGCTTCCCGCCACCTGGCGAATGTCGAAGAAGGCGGTGTTGCGCAGCGCCGCCAGAATGGAGCGGCCCACATCCGTATTCTCCTGCAGCAACACCGCCGTGGGCAGATGGCGCGGCGTCGTGTTGATGGCGTAGCCGAAGAGGAAGAGCTGCATCAGCGGCACGCTGATCATGGTGGCGAGGGTGATGCGGTCGCGGCGCAGCTGGATGAACTCCTTCATCAGCATGGCGAGAAAGCGCGAGAAGGAGCCGCGCGCGCGGGCGATGATCAGGCTCATGGGAAATTGTCCTGCGCACGGTTCATGAGGTCGATGAAGACATCTTCCAGCGAGGGCTCATCCGCCCGCCAGACATAGCGCGGGTCGCTGCGCCAGGGCGCGATGGCGGCCTCCAGCGCCGCGTGATCGCGCCCGCCCACATGCAGGCTGGCGCCAAAGGGGGCCACCATCTCGACGCCCGGCAGTTTCAGCAGTTCCGCCGCGAGGGCGTGCAGGTCCTGGCCCTCCACGCGCCATGTCTGCAAGCCGGCGGCGCGCACCACCGCCTCCACCGGGCCATGGGCGAGCAAGGCGCCATAGGCGATATAGGCGATCTCGTGGCAGCGCTCGGCCTCGTCCATGTAATGGGTGGAGACCAACACGGTGAGGCCCTCCGCCGCCAGCGCGTGGATCTGGTTCCAGAAGTCGCGCCGCGCCTTGGGATCGACCCCCGCTGTGGGCTCGTCCAGCAATAAAAGATCGGGCTGGGGCAGGATGCAGGCGCCCAGCGCCAGACGCTGCTTCCAGCCGCCCGAAAGCTCGCCCGCCAGCTGATCCTCGCGGCCTGCAAGGCCAAGGCGCGCGATGGCCTCGCTGGCGGATTTGCGCCCATCGGGCACGCCATAGACGCGGCCGACGAATTCGAGATTCTCGCGGATGGAGAGGTCCTGATAGAGCGAGAAGCGCTGGGTCATGTAGCCCACCCGCCGCTTGATGAGATGGCTCTGGGTGAGGATGTCGTAGCCCAGACAAGTCCCGCTGCCGCTGTCGGGGGTCAGCAGGGTCGTGTCCCCCCACGTGGTGTAGCAGGATGTTAGCCAGACGCCCGCGAAGCGCGCTCCCCATAGCGCCGTAGCGAGCGTGCAGCTGGCGGTGGTCATCGACGGTTCGCTCGGTCAAGCTGGGTTGTGAACACAAACACAACCAAG
>CAMDOY010000283.1 GCA_945903655.1 Rhizobium sp. Q54
CCTTTCTGTTTCTGCTGCTTGCCAGCGTTCATGACTTTGAAGTCGACGGGAGCTATAGCTCGCTCACTCTCGCCAATTTCAAGGCGATTATGGCCAGCGGCAAGCTCGCTTCGCTGGTGCTGAACAGCGCCACATATTCCTTGGGATCAGCCTTGTTCGCGCTCCTCCTCGGCGCGGCGCAAGCGTGGCTTGCGGAACGAACAGATGCGCCTTGTCGCAACTGGCTTTGGTTCACATCAATGATCTCTTTAGGGGTGCCCTATGTGCTGTATATTGGTGGATGGCTGCTCTTTCTCGGGAAGAGTGGCCCGGTCAACAGCTTTATGCAGCCGCTGCTTGATACGGTAATGGCGCCGATCAACATCTATTCCATTCCCGGCATGATTTTCGTGGAGGGGATGATCTGGTCGCCCTTGGCGTTCCTCATGCTGACCTCAGTGTTCCGCAATTCGGACGCCTCCTTCGAAGAAGCGTCAATCATGAGCGGAGCCGGCCCGCTCACAACCCTCCGTCGCGTAACGCTAGGCATGGCGGGACCGGCCCTTCTGGCCTTCGCCATGATCGTCTTTATAAGGGCTTCCGAGAGTTTCGAGGTGCCCGCCCTCGTGGGGATGCCAGGCTCGGCTCGTGTTCTAACGACTTCGATTTTTCAGAGCCTGCAGCTCAATATGCCGCCTAATGTAGGCGAGGCCGCCGCCTTCGGCGTCCTCTTGCTCATGATGATGGCAGTTTTGTTAAGGCTCTATGATCGGATGGTCCGCAACGCGCACCGGTATCACACCGTAACAGGTAAAGGCTTTCGTCCGCGGGTCATCGCCCTTGGACCCTTGCGCCCGGTCGCAGGGCTACTCATTATAATCATTCCAGCTGTCGTCATAGCTATTCCGTTGTCGAACATCCTGTGGGCCGCTGCTCTGCCCTATTACGAGCCATTCAATCTGGCGGCGCTGGATAAGCTCACAACGATCAATTTCGACAAAGTCATAAACTCTCCATCGTTTCGGGGGACGATCGTAAACACTCTGCTCCTCGGTGCGACGACGGCGACGGTGGTCAGCGTAATTTCGGGCGTGGCGGGCTGGTGCGTCGCACGGCGACGGCCTGGAAGCTGGCTGATAGATATGCTCGCCGCCATGCCGCTTGTTTTTCCTGCAATCGTACTGAGCTTGGCGTTCCTTGAAATCTTCGTGCACTCGGGTGCGCTATATGGCAGCCTTACATCGCTAGCAATCGTATCATCTATCGCCTTTCTACCTTATGGCTTGCGCTATGGTCAGCTCGGCGTGATGCAGATCCATCCCGAACTTGAAGAGGTGGCGGCGCTCTCCGGGGCTCGCGGTTGGGTGATTTTCCTACGCGTCATCGTTCCGCTGATCGCGCCCGCGCTCGTGTCCTGCTGGCTATTCGTCTTTCTGCTGTCTGTGCGAGCCATGGCGCTGATCCTGTTGCTTGTTGGTCCCGACAGCCATGTCGTCGCAGTCTCACTCTTCGAACTCTGGCAGAACGGAGCGATCGGAGAAGTCGCCGCTCTCGGCTGCATTTGGACCGCAATCATGACGGGCTTCAGCATATCGTTCTATTTAGTAGCCCGAAAAACCCAGACGCCGATTGGTTGACCTTGCACCCGGTAAACGTCGCTCAAGGCTGATTGTATATGATCAGATTTGGAGGGCCTGGCAAGGGTAATAAACCTCTGATTTAATAGCGTTCATGCAACGCATTCATTTGCTTCAATTGCTCACGCCAACCTGCCGGCTAGGTTTACGAAAACGCCTATCTGTTCGGAGCGATTTGTCCGGCGCACAGAGTGCGGGCAGCTATCGCACCGCCATGGGTGAACACTGAAGCCATGCAAGCGCATGTCGATGAAATAGCGCGCAATGTCGCCAGTGGCGCGCATGCCGTCCTCATCATGGACCGCGCAGCATGGCACGGAACCAGCAAGCTCTTGATGCCGACAAACATCACGCCAATACTGTTGCCGTCACGAGCGCCGGAACTCATTCCGGTGGAGAACATCTGGCAATATATGCGGCCCAATTGGCTCTCGAACCGGGTCTTCGAAAATTATGACGCCATCATAGAAGCCATCTGCCAAGCTTGGAATAATCTCATCGAAGTCCCAGACACCATCAAATCAATCGGGATGCGAGAATGGGCTCATTTGGGTCGATCCGAATAGCCGCTGGTATTACGGGCCACTTGTGCGCGTGGGGGTGGCTCCCCACGCAGCCCAGTAGATCAAGTCAGGGTCTGGGCGCCCTTGCGCTAAAGCCCGCAATGCGCCGCCAGCCCGCCGCTTGACGCCTCATTTGACGGTCATCAATCCGTTGACCTTGTTCAGTACATCCTCGGGCGTCGCGTAGAGCCTGGCGATCATGGCCTCGACCTGGGGGCCGTTCATGGGGCTTTCGAAATCCAGGTTGAGCTTCTTCAGATCGGCCTCGAAGGCGGGGTCGGCGAGCATGTCGGCGAAGGCCTTGCGCCAAATGGCGATGATCGGTTGCGGGGTTCCCGGCGGCAGGATGTAGGGGCGCGCCATGCCCTGGGAGGCGAAGACAAGCTCGACGGCGGCTTTCTGCTCATCAGTTTTCGCGAGATCGGCGATGAGCGGCACACCCTTGAGTTCTGGATGGCCGGAGAGCGCCAGTTGCAGCAGGATCCTTATCTTGCCATCCCGCACCCAGTCCGAGCGGGCGGACTTGATGCTGGACCAGTTCCAGCTCATCACCCCCTCCACCTCGCCGCGCTCCATGGCGAGCGCGATTTCCTCCGAGCCCTTGTAGCCGCGCACGATCTCGAACTTCGTGCCCAGCAGGCCATTCGAGAGCGTGGGGAAGACGACGTTGCCTGAGGAGGGACCCGAACCGCCAACCAGCATCTTGCGGTCCAGCACCTGCTGGATCGACGTGATCCCCGATCTGTCCGTGGCGGCCGCGACGCCCACCTCGCTGGAAATGCTGCCGAGCCACACGAAATTGCGCGGATCAAAGCGGATGCCCGGCGTCTTGTAGAGCTGTACCGTCGCCACGGAACCACCGACAGCGGCGATCTCCGTGCCATCTTTTTTGGCGGCCTCGTAAATATAATTGGCTGACATGAGCGTGCCCGCGCCCGGCAGTTCCTTCACGATGACCGTGGGGTCTCCGGGCAAACGCTTGCCGATATGCATGGCGAGCGTGCGCGCATAAAGGGAATAGCCCCCGCCCGCCGCATAGACGGAAATCGTTTTTCCCGCCAATTTGACGTCCTGCGCGAAGGCGCTGGTTCCGACGGCGAAGGCAAGCGTGAGGAGTGCGCAGCGTGTCAGCGCCGATATGGTCCGTGACATGGGTTGACCTTTCTTTGCTAAAATTCTTCTGACCACCCTTGAGCCTTTTTACAGGAAACCACTACAAGACCCCGGGCGATAGAGGGAAATGATCGTCCATGGCTGCGCGAATTTGACGTGCAGCGGCGTCATTTCTGGCAGGGCCAATCTTCCATCAGGGCTTCTTGCGCAAGGACTGCGAATTTTTCATCCCAGCGTTCCGGGCGCGTTTCGATGTAGCGCACAATGGACGCGGAATTTTCCTTGATGTTGGATCTGCGCGGCGCGCAGTTTCCCGTCCCGTTCCTGTTTCGAAAAATCGTTTTTATTTTGTCAGCGCATCTTGATTGTTCGAACAGGCCATCGAACGTATCGTTCGACAGCAGGCGGCATCCATTCAAGGCGTAGCCCGCCGAGTCCATGTCCTGTTGCGCAACGGCGCTGGGAACGCCCGCCACCAGCAAGATTGCAGCCAAAATGCAAGAACGCATGTTTCTCCCCTCAGTGACGGTCACTATGCCGTCAAGAGTGATTCCTTGCCAAGCGCAACCGGTCTCACAGTCAGGTGTTCTCTTCGCGAGCAGCGCCCGACTCAGTGATCCTCATGCCCATTGACGTAGCTGGTGAGATTGATGAATTCCAGCACCGTGCCATCGGGATCGCGGAAATAGATGCGCGGACCATTCACCACGCCGCCCTGCCGGTCTTCCTCGCCGATGATCTGGACATGATGCTGCTTCAGGCGTTCGATGGCGGCGTCAAATCTGTCGGGTGCGATGGCGAAGGAATGATGCACCCCTTCGGACTCCTGCATGACAGGATTGATCGCATGGGCCTGCTTGACGAGAATGAGGCAAACGCCGCCCGCGTCAATGAAGGAGAGGTGACGCTTGGGGGGCGTGGAGAGATGCGTGCATCCGACCACCTCGGTGTAGAAGGCCAGGCTCTTGTCGATGTCGCTTACCGGAATGCTGAAATGCGCGATTCCCTGGATGTCTGACATTGGATGGGCCTCCCTGTGGCTGCAGCGCTTGTCGCTATGCGACTAATGGCTATAGTAAGCTTACATAAATGAGGGATCAAGGGAGATGAGATCGTGATGCATCATGCCGCCCGCCTGTTGCTTGGCCTTTTCCTCAGCGCCGCCTTGCCCGCCGTCATCGTCCATGCCGATCCCATCGAGGATTTCTACAAGGGCAAGACCATCACCTCCATCGTCCCCTTCGGCCCCGGGGGCGGCTATGCCATCTATAATCAGATCATGGCGCGGCATCTGGGACGGTTCATTCCCGGAAACCCCGCAATTGTCGCGCAATTCATGCCGGGGGCGGGGGGCATCACCGCCAACAATCACATGTACAATCTCGCCAAGCGCGATGGATTGGTGATGTCCATGGTGTCGGATTCCGTCGCGCTGGCCTCGGTCATTGACGCCGACAAGATCAGATACAAGGTGAATGACTTCATCTGGCTTGGCGCCATCGAGCGCGTGAATAATGTGACCGCCGTGCGCGTCGACACCGGCGTGAAGAGCTTTGACGACCTGAAGCAGACGGAAGTCGTCCTGGGCGGGTCGGGTCCGGGGTCGCCAACCTCCCTGCTGCCCGCTTTGCTGCGCTGGATGCAGCCCGTCAAATTGCGGGTGGTCGAGGGCTATGAAGGCATCAACCCCATGTTCATCGCGGTTGAGCGCGGCGAAATATCCGGCATGACGGTGAGCTGGACCATCTTCAAGACCCTGCGCAAGGCGTGGTTCGAGAACAAGTTCGTCACGCCCTTGGTTCAGTTCGGCAGCCGGAAGGAGGCGGATTTGCCTGATGTGCCCTTGGCTCTCGATATCGCGCAGACGCCGGAGCAGAAAGCGGTCGCGCGGTTTCTCGCGTCCAATGTGGATG
>CAMDOY010000284.1 GCA_945903655.1 Rhizobium sp. Q54
ACAGCTTTGGGCAAGAGGGCCCAAACCTGCCCACCCCGCCCACAGCGGGGCAAATGCAGAAGCAGGCAGCCCGAAAGCGGACATTTGAAGAGCTACCTAAACCGGACATCTATAGAAGCTATCGACAGGATCATTATTTTTCTGTCGCGTGCACATGAAATGTCAGTTTTAGGTAGCACATGGTTGTCTCGGTTTTTGGATCGGAGAGGCCGCATGTTACCGGGGAGGATGGGCTGATCGACCGTTGGCGCGGACGGGTGAGCGCCCGCGCAGCGGACGAGGCGGAGGCCGCATGGGTGGCGGAGATGTTCGGTACCCGTAATTTCGATTTTCGGATCCAACACTTCCACGAACAGATCGTGGGTATTCCGATGGCGAGCGGGAAGCCTTGCTGGCTTTATCAAGAGCGACGTCAAGGGCAGCTGGATGCCACCGACCGGCACGCAATATGTGGTGACTACCGACCCCGGGCATATCACCAGCCTTTACAATAACCTCCACATACCGCTGAGCGACTGGGCGAATGCATAGAGGCCTCTGGCTGCGAATTTTTCAGCGTTGCGCACCGCCCGAGCATAACACTGTCTAAAGCCCAAACTGAGAAGCACCGCCCCTGTTTTAGGGGGCCGTGGTCCAAGGACCGCGATCCGCCTCATCTAGGAAAAGGCCCAAGGGACCCGGCTGGGGATTGGTGCAATGGTCCTTGGTCCAACGGCCCAGCTCCCTCCCCTACGGACCACGGCCCTCACTCCAAGGCCAAGGGTCCAAGGCCAGAGGAACAAGGTCCACGGTGCAAGATCCAACATTCGAGGTCCGGGCCGCGATCCAAGCGGCCCGGACCGATGTCCCTGGCCCATCGACCATGCCACGGCCGCCTGGGTCGATTTCAGAGGTCAAGGTTCCGAGTTGAAAGCCCAAGTACCAAGTTTGCTGCGGCCTCGAGATCAGGACGCCCCTCCGTGCCAACACTGATGAGACATCGACCCGCCGGAAGTTTACCCTTGAGGGCGACAGGTGAAACATCGACATGGTCATGCCCCGCACGACAAGCACAACTCCCCTATCCGCCGGTGGCGCTGAAGGCGAGGAAGGCCGCAGGCCGACGCTGGTTTCAGCGCCACCGGCGGCGTCGCCTGAACTTCTTGACCGGCCGCGCCGCCGACGGACATTCACCGCGGCCGATAAGGTCCGGATCTTGGCCGAAATCGACCGCGCCGGGCCCGGCGGCGGCGGTGCCATCCTGCGACGCGAGGGGCTCTATTCATCGGCTCTCACCGATTGGCGTCGCCAACGTGATGCCGGCGCTTATGAAGCGCTCAAGGCGGTCAAGCGCGGCCCCATCTGCGGGTGATCTTGTTCTTCTGTCCGATGCGCGCTTCATCAGCGAACCAGATTTCTATACTGGCTGCGTCTACCCTCTTTTCCCGCGCGATTTCGTCCAGACGCGCGGAGAACTTTTTTTATATTCTTCAATTGCTCCCTCGGTTTGATCATGATGTTTGGGACGGGCGGAGAGCTTGCGATAACCCAAGGCCCGCAGCTCCCGGCTCAGGGTCTGTTTGGACACCACAACCCGAAACTCCTCGAACAACCATTGGCAGAGATCGACGATACGCCAGCGAACCACGCCGTGGATGGCGGGAACCGGGCCGCTCTCGACAATGGCGGCAAGCGCTTCTCGATGCGTGTTGTTGAGCCGTGAAGGTTGTCCAGGCTGCTTGCGGTCGATGAGGCCATCTGGCCCAAGTTCGTTGAACTTCACCACCCAATCGCGGATGATCTGTCGCGTCACCCCACCGATCTCCGCAACCCTGGTCCGGGTCGCGCCCTCGTAAATCGCAGCCAAGGCCAGAAGCCGCCGGGCCTGCGGCCCGTTCTTCGAGCCCTTGGCGGCGAGCCGCAACATACGTGCGTCAAAATCACCCCGAAGCTCCAAAGCCATGGCGAACCTGCCGCGTTCGCCATGTTGAATCAAAAACCAAGTGATTTGGGAATCGGGGACCTATCAAAAAACACAGAGTCAGGATTTCCGGGATTTGGTATGAGATCGAGCCTGTATTCGACTTCGTCGAACAGGCCGTGCCCGAATTGCAGTGGCGCGGGATCTTCCGTAGGGAATACGAAGGTGCCACCCTGCGCGAGAACTTGGGCTTGCCGCGGCCCGAAAACTGGTTTTTCACGAAATAGGCGCAGCATGCGGCTTTAGCGCTGCGTGTTGGGCCAATCGTGCGCGAGTTTCAGCCATGGCACGGTGCCCACGCCCGGATCGCCGGTCACCAGCGTTTCGCCCTCGTAGGGCTCCCAGGTGCAGATTTCCAGCTTGTGTCCCTCCGGGCTTTGGAAATAGGCGGAGACCACATCGATGCCGCGATGCCTGTAGGGACCGGCGACGGGAATGCCCAGGGAGCGCAGGCGCTCGATATTGCCCTTGAGATCGGCGGCGGTGACGAGGAAGGCCTGATGGGGGGGGGAGTTGGGATCATCCTTGCGGATGATCATCTTGCCATCCGCAGGCTCCGCGCATTGCATCAGCACATTGCCTACGCGGATGAAGATATGCTTCGCGCGGCCCATCTTGCGGTCGGTTTCATCAAAGCCCGCATAATAATAGGGCTTGCCGCCAAGCACCTCGCGAATGAAGCGCTCCATGAGTTCAATGTTCTGTGTCGGCAGGGCGAAATGGTCAATGCTGCCCAGACCAAACGCGTTACTCACATCGACAAAACGCTGGCCGTCGCGCGCATTTATGTTCTGCAATTCACTCATGTCGTCGACATCCTTTTTTTTGCTCAGCGCGCCCTGCGAACATAAGGTCCAAGCGAAGCCACGGCCTTTTGCGCAAAGCTGACGTCCAGCAATTGATCCGGTTTCACCTTGCCGGAGATCTGCCCATCGGAGACCAGAAAATCCCAGTCGATGGCAACGCTCTTCATGTTGATCTTGCCATTGGGATCAACCGAATGGGAGAACATTGATCGCAATTGTTTCGGCGTCATCCGGAACTCTCGCTCAAAGGCGCTGATGATGTCATCGTTCCCCGTCGAGAGCAGGCCCTTATCATCCAGCGCATCGTTGTAGTCGCGCATGCCGCGCATCAAGGCGCGCATGAAACGATCACCCACTTCGCGCCGATCTTCGAGGAGCGAGGGACCATAGAGGAAAACCGTAACGACATAATTGGGGAAATAATCATTGGTGTTCATGAAGCGGACGCCCACCTTGTCTTCGACAAGCGCGGTCGCGAAAGGCTCGCCCATCAAGGTGACGTCAAGCGCCTTGTTCTTGAGCGCCATCGCCTGCTTGGTGTAGTCCATATAGACCACGTCGACATCAGACATTTTGAGCCCGGCGCTGCGCAGCCCCGCCTCCAGCAGCGTCGTCACCGTGATACCCTTCGCGATGATCGCGAACTTCAGCCCCTTGAGATCCTTCAGGGACTTGAAGCGACCGCTGTCGATTAGATCCTGCCGCACGAAAATCGTGATATAGGGAATGCCATCGGTGGTGTGCGAGCGGTCGGCCACCGCCTTGATGTTGATGTAGCGATCAACCCCATTGTAGAGCGCCGCCGAGATGGACCCGCCCGCCACATCGATCTGCTTGCTGGCGAGCGGCACGATGGTCTGCGACGCCGAGGCGAAGATGACCTTCTCGATGTCGATATTCTCCGCCTTGAAATATCCGCGCTCCATCGCCACGATCATGGGCGCGTCGGCGAGGCCTGCGGTCATCGCCACGGTCACCTTGTCATTGGCGGCGAGGGCGGGCGCACAGATGAGGCTGGCGGCGCCGCCTGCAACAACAGATCTGCGACTGAAATGGGGAGCTAAACCCGTCACTTTCATCATGCCCTCCGCGCGTGTTTTTCTGGTTTCAATCAAAGATAGTTCTTTTCCCGATAATAGCGTTCCGCGCCGGGATGCAGCGGGATGGGCAGATCGCGACAAAGCTGGCTCATGTCGATCTTGCCGGTGAGGCCCGAGCCTGGTCTGTCCATGACCCGGTTTATCGCTTCTTTCTGCTCGTCGATGGCCATGGTGACGAAATAGGCAAAATCGTCCGGCAGATGGGCGGCGCAATACATGAGCCAGCCGCTGAAATCGAGGGTCTGCACATCTTCCTCAAGGCCGGGGAACAGGCCCTTGGCCAGCACTCCGCGCCGCCATCCCAGTTGCTCGAACCGCGCCATGATATCGTCATCGATGGGCAGAAAGACCATGTCATGTTCGCTGGTTAGTTTCTTCCAGCGCAGGGTCATGATGGCTTCATCGAAGATGGCGTCGAAATCTTCCGACACGGGTGCGCCTGCGCCGCTGAGCATGCGCGGACGGTCGCGCAGAACCTTGCCGCCCCAGGCCTCAATGTCGGCAAAACCAAACCCGTAGGCGTTCATCACCTTTTCCGCACACCAGGAGCCGGAATGGTTTGTTTCGAGCAGCGGCGTCGAGACGCGCAGGGGATATTTGCGCTCGAGGATGTCGCGGAAACTGCGGATGCCCGTTTCCTTGCGCACAGCGAAGACCATGCGGTCGTTGTGGGGATAGTTGGCGATGGCGCGCAGCGGCAGGGGCTTGTCGAAGGGTGCCGCGCCATCGAGCGCGAGTTTCGCCACCCAGTCCGGCGTGGTGATGGCGACATGGTAGTCCCCCGCCGCCGTCTCGCGGCACCCGTCGAAGATGCTGCGACCGGGTTCCGTGGCTGTAACGGACACGCGCGTGCCCTGGGGTAAAACGCTGTAATAACCGCCGAGCCACAGGGCGAGCTGGCCGCACAGGGGCATCCAGTTGACGCCGCTGCCCAGGAACTTCAACTCGCTTGCGATGATCATCTTCAAGCCCTCCCGGTGCCACCCGGTGTTGACCCCGTGTGCGGCAACATTGCGTTGCGCCGCCTTTTGAAGGGCGAACATTGATTGGTCTTGATCCTAGTACTGATTCACCATTTTTGACAAGCCTGAGGCTGAGCAGTCATTTACGGGTTTGCCTCCCGGGGCCTCGCGGGTGGTTCCGCCTTTGACCGCTTGCTCGGCATTCAGGGCGTTCCCTTGGCCCCTTGGTCGTGTCCCCTTACGTGGTGTAGCAGGACGGGAGCCAGTCGCCTGCGAAGCGCGCTCCCATAGCGCCTTAGCGAGCGGGCAGCTGTCGGTGGTCATCGACGGTTCGCTCGGTCAAGCTGGGTTGTG
>CAMDOY010000285.1 GCA_945903655.1 Rhizobium sp. Q54
AGGGTCCCATAGCCCTGAACGACGCCATTCAAGACTTCGCCTACATATTTGTCGCCATTGCGAAACAGATAGGTCCCCTGCCCCGTCGCCTTGCCATAGACGAAATCGCCCTGATATTTGGCGCCGGTGCGCAGGACGAGAACACCCTGCCCATGCCGCATGCCATCCTTCCATTCCCCCGCATAGGTCTCGCCGGTGGTGGTGGACGCGATGCCATAGCAATCGGTCCACGATGGGCTCAGGTAGACGGGACAGGGCGGCAAGCGACTTTCAGCAGCCAAAGCGCAGCCCATGTTCAGAGCGATAAAGCCGGTCGCCAGTGCAAACAGATGCAGAGAACGCAGACCTGCGACAGGGCGTGTTCCGATAGTCATCACAAGATCCATCCATCCATTCGTGGCCAAGCCCGCGATCAGGGCCGGGAACTTATCTCTCATTCACAGACGGTTAAGGCGTCACCGCGCGATACGAGCAATTTTCGGGCCGTTCCGGGGATGGCGGCGAACCCCACTGGTTCGTCTGCCTGACGATCACGTGAGCGCTTCGTCAGAGGCTCCGCCTCTTTTGGCGATACATAACATAATGCAATATTCATTTCATTCAAACAAACACTATCTCCAGTCGCCTTCAGAAACTATTCAATGTTTATTAAAAAACAAAAGAAAATTAATTTGTTACACAAAAAGAAATCTAAGAAGACCACTCGTTTTGCAGAGAAATCCATGATAATCGCCACGCAAATATCACAGCTCTAGGTCGGCCAGACGTGCCATTCACACGCTGCGAATGCTGACAACAGCTGAGAATTGCAGGGCGCCAATGATGAAGCACGAGAGCAGACACGACCACGGTTCCTCAACAAATCTGACTGTTGCGGCCCTTGGGGTCGTTTATGGCGACATTGGAACCTGCCCACTCTACGCTTTCAAGCTCTCTATCGAAGCCATCGGCGGCCCGAGCGCTACGAATATTCTGGCGGTTCTTTCCCTGATCATCTGGTCGCTGATCATGGTCGTCACCATCAAATATGTCTTTGTGATCCTCAGAGCCAACAACAATGGCGAGGGAGGAACCATCGCCCTGACCTCCATCGCGCTTGGCCTCGTCAAGACCAACAGGGGGCATTGGTCCGTTCTGGCCCTGGGCTTGTTCGGCGTCGCGATGTTTTACGGCGACTCCATTATCACTCCGGCCATCTCAGTGCTTAGTGCGGTGGAGGGGCTCAAAATCGCCGCCCCGTCGCTTGAGGCCTATATCATTCCCATTACAATGGTCATCATTGCTGGCTTTTTCGCAATTCAGCGCTTTGGAACCGGGGCCATCGGCAAGTTCTTCGGGCCGATCATGATCGTTTGGTTTCTGACCCTGGGCGCTCTGGGCATAGGATCCATCGTCAATAACCCGCAGGTGCTGATGGCGGTGAACCCGCTCTACGGTCTGAGCTTTCTGGCAAATCATCCGGTCGCGGGCTTTGTGACCCTTGGCGCTGTTGTTCTGGCGGTGACGGGCGGCGAGGCGCTCTATGCTGATATGGGACATTTCGGCATCATGCCCATTCGCCGGACCTGGATCTGGATCGTTTTGCCCTCCCTGATGCTCAATTACATGGGACAGGGCGCCCTCCTGCTGGCGAATCCGGAAGCCATCGTGAACCCCTTCTATCTCCTGGCGCCGTCGACCCAGTGGGTGCAACTCTCGTTGATCGTGCTCGCCACGATGGCGACGATCATCGCCTCCCAAGCCGTGATCTCCGGCGCCTTCTCGATCACGAACCAGGCGGTGCAACTGGGCTATATCCCCCGCATCAAGGTGCTCCACACATCCCATGAGGAGGTTGGGCAGGTCTACGTCAACTACGTCAACATCTTCCTGTTTGTCGCTGTGGAACTGCTGGTCATTTCGTTCCGATCCTCAGAACATCTGGCCAGCGCCTATGGCATCGCCGTCACGGGATCCATGGCCATCGACACGATCCTTGGCTACTTCGTCATAGTGAAGAAGGAACGCTGGAACCCGCTGCATGCGATCCCCTTGTTCAGCGTCTTCCTGGTCATGGACCTCGCCTTCTTCTCCGCGAACACCCTGAAGTTCTTTGATGGCGGCTGGCTTCCGATCCTCGTGGCCGGCACGCTCTTCTTCATCATGATGGCCTGGAACAGCGGTCGCGCCCGGCTTCTGGCGGCCCGCAACAAACGGCGGCGGCCCCTCGGTGAGTTTCTGGAATCCATCAAGACCAACGGTCCCGTTCGTGTGCCCGGCACCGCCGTTTTCATGGTTCCTGACACCGCCAATGTGCCGCATTCCCTTCTCTACAGCCTGCGGCATTACCACATCCTGCATGAACGGGTGATCCTGCTGAACGTGAAGACCGAAATGGTCCCCTGGGTGAAGCGGGAGGATATGTTCGAGGTGACCCACCTCGACAACAATTTCCATGTGGTCGTGCTGCACTACGGCTTCTTCGAAATGCCGAGAATCCTGCGCGCGCTGGCTTATCTGCGACTGCATGATTTCCACTTCAAGCTGCAGGATGTGTCCTTCTTCATGGGAACGGAGCATCTCATCAACAGCGCCGACAACCGTTGGGACCGCATCGCGGACGCCATCTTCATCTTCCTGCACAACAACATGTATCGGGCGCGCGACTTCTTCCAACTGCCCCACGATCATGTGGTGGAAGTGGGCGGACAGATCGAGATCTGATCCCGCTCCATCCCCTTCGGACAAAAAAGAGAGCGCGGCCATCAAGGCGGCGCTCTTTTTAATTCAGGGCCCCGTGTTGACAAAAGGCGGCCACCCCGGATGATCATCCACTCGACGCCCAGAGGGGTAAACGCATGAGCCAGATACCAGCCTTCACCGCCCCCTCCCCGGCCACCGGCGTTTCGCGTCGGCGGGCCCTCGCGCTGGCGGGCGCCGCCCTGTGCGCGCCCGGCGCGGCCCTCGCGCAACAGGCGGGTCTGGCCGAGCAGATCGCCAGCCCCCATCGCACCGCCAGCAACCGGGCCCGCGACATCTGGCGCAAGCCGCTGGAGGCCACGACCTTCTTCGGCGTCGAGCCCCATCACAGGGTAGTCGAGATCCTGCCGGGCAGTGGGGCCTATTGGCTGGAGTTCCTGGCGCCTTACCTACGTGAGCGCGGCCTCTATGTGGCCGCCAACCGCGACGAGAACGCCGCTCCCAACTATGTGGAGGATCACAAGCGCCTGCTGGCGAAACTCGCCGCCGACCCCGCCCGCTACGACAAGGTGCTGGTGACCAAGTTCCAGGCCGATCTTCACGAGATCGCCCCGCCCGCCAGCGCCGATTTCGTGCTCACCTTCCGCAATCTCCACAACTGGATCGACCGCAACGAAATCGAGGGGTCCCTGCGCGCCTTCCACAAGGCGCTGAAGCCCGGCGGGGTGCTGGGCGTGGGCGATCATCGCGGGCGTATGGATTTGACCCAGGAAGCGCAGATGCGCTCGGGTTATGTGCGCCAGGATTTCGCCATCGACCTCATCCAGAAAGGCGGCTTCAAGCTGGCGGGAACTTCGGAGGCCAAGGCCAACCCCAGGGACACCAAGGATCACGAAAACGGCGTCTGGTCCCTGCCCCCGACCTACCGCGGCGGCGACAAGAACCGGGAGAAATACGCCGCCATCGGCGAGAGCGACCGCTTTTTGCTGAAATTCACTAAGGTCTGACCGAGCTCCCCGGGCATCGAATGGTTGCATCCGGCGCGCAGGCGCGATTAACTCCGGGCGATTGCATCGGAGAATGCCTCATGGAAACGCCTCACCGCCCAACATCGGATCTGCCTACGCCATGGCCGCGCTCATGAAGGCCGCCCTGCTCGCCTCCGCGCTCATCGCCGCCAGCCTCAGCTCCGCCCGGGCTGACGCGGTCGCCGATTTCTACAGGGGCCGCACGGTCACGGTTCTCGTGGGCGTCAGCGTCGGCGGGGAATATGACATCCTGACCCGCCTCATGGCCCGTCACATCGCCAAGCAAATCCCTGGTTTCCCGGCAACCGTCGCCCAGAACATGCTGGGCGCGGGCGGCATGACCATGACGAACTGGATGTACAATCTGGGGCCGAAGGACGGCACCTATCTCGGCGTGATCCAGAACGGCCTGCCCACCCAGCAGGCCATTGGCGCCAATGGGGTGCAGTTCGACGCCTCGCGCCTGAACTGGATCGGGTCCATCTCCGCCACCGTGGAGACCCTGGCCCTCTGGAAGGGCTCGCAAATCACCACCGCCGCCGAGATGCTCACCAAGGAGACCATCATCGGCACGGTGGGCAAATCCAACATCTCCTATGGCTTTCCCGCCATGCTGAAGGAGCTTTACGGCGCGAAGATCCGCATCGTCAGCGGCTACCCCGGCGGCAACGACATCAACCTCGCCATGGAGCGCGGCGAGGTCCACGGTCGCAACAACACCTGGTCCAGCTGGAAGGCGACCAAGCCCGCCTGGCTCGCCAGCGGCGATCTGCGGGTGGTCGCCTATGAGGGGCCGCCCCAGGCGGACCTACCGGGGGTGCCAACACTCCAGCAACTCGTGAAAACCGAAGACGACCGCGCCATCGTGCGGCTAGTGGCGGCGGGCGCGCAACTGGGCCGCCCCCTGGCCACCGGCCCCGACGTGCCCGCAGACCGCGTCAGCGCCCTGCGCGCCGCCTTTGACGCCATGGTGAAGGATGCGGACTTCCTGAAGGAGGCGGCGGCCCTCAATTTTGACGTCGCGCCCGTTCGCGGCGAAGCCATGCAGAAGATCGTCGCGGATGTGCTGGCCACGCCAAAACCATTGCGTGATCGCGCCAGACCCATCATTGAATAAACCGGCCTTCAGCCCCCTGGCCCAGCCCTAGCCTCATAAGGAGCCCCGCATATGACCGCCGAACGCCACCAGATGTACAACAAGAACAAATTCAAGCTGGGGCTTTTCGGCGCAAACTGTTCTTCTGGCCGCGCGATCAACATTCTCCCCGAGCGCTGGCGCGCCGACTGGGAGAGCTGCGAGACCATGGCGAAGCTGGCCGACGAAGCGGGCTTTGACTTCCTGCTCCCCATTGGCCGCTGGAAGGGCTATGGCGGCCCCACCAATTTCCAGGGAACAACCTTCGAGACCATCACCTGGGCGACGGGGCTGCTGGCCCATACCAAGCGCATCAC
>CAMDOY010000286.1 GCA_945903655.1 Rhizobium sp. Q54
CTAAACCGGACATATCATGTGCTCGCGATACAGCCGCCTTGATAGCTTGTCCGCTCCGGAATTTTAGACCATACTTTGTGTCGAAATCGCGGAAAACACGCGGGCGGGAGGGTAAACATGAAGGCTATCATCAGATTAGCAGCTGTTGCCGGGTTTGTTCTGGCCGCAACGACGGCGATGGCGCAAACCGTCAAGATCGGGCTCCTGTCGCCCTTCTCCGGCCCTTTCGCCATCTGGGGCACCCAATTCAAACAGGCGGTTGAGGCTTTCCAGAAGGTCCATGGCGATAGCGTCAAGGGCACGAAGATCGAGGTGATCTATCGTGATAACGCGGGCGATCCGACGCGCACGCGCCAGCTCGCCGAAGAAATGATCCTGCGGGAGAAAGTCTCCTTCCTGACTGGCTTTTCGCTGACGCCAGAGGCGCTTGCGGTCTCGGAGCTGATCACCGAGGCCAAGGTGCCCGCCATCATCATGAACTCCGGCGCTGCCATCATCACGCGCAAGTCACCCTATTTTGTTCGCGTCAGCTTCTCGGTGAACGTGTTCACGGTGCCCATTCCCGCATGGTTCGAGAAGGAAAAGATCAAGAGCGTCTATATTCTGGTCAGTGATTTCGCGCCGGGGCATGACATCGAAGAGAGCCTCAAGGAGGGTATCAAGAAGCTTGGGGTGAACGTGCTCGGCGCCGAGCGCATTCCGCTCTCCACCACGGATTTTGCGGCCTACATGGAACGGGCGGCGCGCGCCAATCCCGAAGTGGTCTACATTTTCATGCCCGCTGGCGCGCCGTCCATCGCCATCGTGCGGGAATTCGCCAAGCGCGGCCTGAAGGAAAAGGGCATCAGGCTGGCTGGCAGCGGGGAAGTGCAGGAAGCTTTCCTGCCCGCCATCGGCGATGACGTGGTCGGCACGATCTCCGGCTTCCATTATACCGAGACCAACACCAACCCGCAGAATGTGCTGCTGCGCAAGACGCTGGTGGAACTCTTCGGCAAGGACGCGACGCCCGACGCCGCCTCCGTCGGCGCCTGGGACGGCATGCGCCTGATGTATGACGCCGTGGCGGAACTCGGTCCGAAGGTGACCGGCGATCAGTTCATCAAATTCGCCAAGGGACGCGCCTGGGATTCGCCGCGCGGGCCGATCTCGATCGATCCCGAGGAGCGCGACATCATCCAGAACATGTATCTGCGGCAGGTGGAGAAGCGCGACGGCAAGCTCGTCAATATCGACATCATGACGGTGCCGAATGTGCGCGATCCCTGGAAGATCGCGAATCCCAACGCGAAATGACCGGGATTCGCAGCTTAGGTGATGGATGCTGATTTTAACGATTCTCCTGGACGGCATCGCATACGGGATGGTGCTTTTCATCATCTCGGTGGGCCTCACGGTCACCATGGGGCTCATGCGCGTGGTCAACCTCGCGCATGGGTCCTTCGCCATGCTGGGCGGCTATCTCTCCTCGGTCATGATCCGCCACTACGACGCGCCCTTCATCGGGGGCGCCTTGATCGCGGCTCTTGTCTGCGGGGCCCTTGGCGGGCTGGCGGAGCTCACGGTCTACCGGCCGCTCTACCGCAAGGGCGAGCTGGCGCAGGTGCTGCTGACTTTCGGCATGATCTTCATCTCAATCGCCTCGATGACCCTGATTTTCGGCACGACGCCCATTGCGGAGAGCATGCCCAAATGGCTGGAAGGTCTGGTGGACCTCGGGTTCCGCACCTACCCGACCTACCGGCTGTTCCTCATTGTCGTGGGCGCGCTGCTGGCGCTGGGGCTTTACTTCATCATTGAACGCTCATTGTTCGGCGCCCGCCTGCGGGCCAGCGTCGATGACCCCGGCATGGCGCGGGCGCTGGGCATCAATGTGAATCTGCTGTTCACCCTCACCTTCATCGGCGGCTGCGCGCTGGCGGGCTTTGGCGGCGCCATCGGCGCGGGCATCCTGCCCATCGAGCCCTTCTACGCCCTGCGCTACCTCGTGCTGTTCCTCGTGGTGGTCGTCATCGGGGGGCTGGGGTCGTTCCGGGGCTCGCTGGCGGCCGCTCTTGCGGTGGGCCTCATCGAGACCACCGGAAAATATCTCCTGCCGCAGCTGGGCTCCTTTCTGCTCTGGCTCATCGTGTTCGGTCTGCTCCTGTGGCGTCCCTATGGCCTCCTGCCTCCGAAGTCCGCCTCATGACCGAACCCGGCAAACCCATCCTTTCGCCCGCCTTCACGCCGCCCGGCTCCGGACTGGCGGCCCTGCAACTGCGGGACATCTGGCATCTCGCGCCCTGGGCCATCGCCATCGGCTTCTATTTTGTCGGTGACGGCTTTCACTCCTTCGGCACGAATATCCTGATCATGATCCTGTTCACCCTGTCGCTCGATCTGGCGCTGGGCTACGCGGGCATCATCACGCTCGGCCATGCGGCCTTCTTTGGCGCTGGCGCCTATACGGCGGGGATCGTGGCGGTCCACATGACCACGGACCCCCTCGTGGGGCTTGCGCTGGCGACCGTGTTGGCGGGGGTGCTGGGGATCATCACGGGCATGTTGATCCTGCATACCCAGGGCGTCGCCATGTTCATGCTGACGCTGGCCATCGCCTCGATGTTCTATGAGGTCGCCAATCAATGGCGCAGCCTCACGGGCGGCGACGACGGGCTGACCGTGCCCCGCTCCGCGCCCCTGCTCGCCTATTTCGGCTTCGCAGGCTTCCGCTTCGATTTCCGGGGGATGACCGGCTATCTCTACACCCTGTCGGTGGTGTTTCTCTGGTTCCTGATCGCCTGGCGGGTGGTGAAATCGCCCTTTGGCCGGTCGCTGGACGGCATCCGCCAGAACCCCCGGCGCATGCGCGCCATCGGCACCCCCGTCTGGTGGCGGCTGGTGGCCATGTATGGCCTGTCAGCGGCCATGGCGGGGACCGCAGGCGCCTTGCAGGCCCATGCGACGCGCCTCGTGGGCCTGACCTCCCTGAACCTGGAACTATCGGGCATCGTGGCGGTCATGCTGGTGCTGGGGGGCGAGCGGCGGCTCTATGGCGCCTTCGTCGGCGCGGCCTTCTTCATGATCGTGCAGGATTGGGCCGCCGCCAAGAACCCGGTCTACTGGATGTTCGTCATCGGCGGACTTTTGATGGCGGTGGTGCTGTTCCTTGAGGGCGGCCTGATGGGCTTGCTCGACAAGATCGCGGGCCTCTTCACGCGCAAGCCCGAACAAAAAGCCGGAGGTGCGAAATGAGCGCTCCTCCTGCCTCGCAGCCGGTCCTGTCCGTCCGCAATCTCTGCAAGAATTTCGGCGCCCTCGCCGTCACCCAATCGGTCTCGCTGGACCTCCACGCGGGCGCCCGGCTTGGGCTCATCGGTCCTAATGGCGCGGGCAAGACCACCCTGGTCAATCTGCTGACGGGGATGCTCGCGCCCAATTCCGGCGAGATCATCCTCAATGGCGAAACCCTCCACGGCGTGCAGCCGGAACAGCGCGTGAAAAAGGGCCTCGTGCGCACCCATCAGATCAACACCCTGCTGATGGAGCACACCACGCGGGACAATGTGGCCATCGCCGTCGCCGAGCGGCGCGGCTTCGCCTGGCGCGCCCTGCGCTATGGGTCGCAGTGGCGGGCCTGCCTCGAGGAAGCCCATGCGTGTCTGGCGGGGCTGGGGATTGCGGAAGCCGGCGACCGGCGCGTGTCCGAACTGCCCTATGGCCAGCAACGCCTGCTGGAAATCGCCATAGCCCTGGCGCTCAAGCCCAAGGTCCTGCTGCTGGATGAGCCGGGCGCGGGCATCCCCTCGACCGAATCCCATATCATTGACGAAGCGCTCGACCGGTTGCCGCAGGACATCGCCATTCTCCTGATCGAGCACGACATGGACCTGGTCTTCCGCTTCGCGCGCGACATCACCGTGCTGGTGCAGGGCGCCGTTCTCACCAGCGGCGTTCCTGCGGAGATCGCCAGAAATCTGCAGGTGCGTGCGGTCTATCTTGGACGGAGCCAACAGGTATGAGCGCGGCGCTGGCGGTCAGGGATCTCGTGGCTGGCTATGGCCCGACCATCATTCTGGATGGCGTCAGTTTCGACGTGCCGGAGAATGGCGCGCTTGCCATCCTCGGCCGCAATGGCGTGGGCAAGACCACCTTGCTGACGACGCTGATGGGCCTCACCACAAGACATCGCGGCGCCATCGAGCTGCAGGGCAAGTCCATCGAGACCCAGCCGACCCATCTGCGCTCGCGCGCGGGGCTCGCCCTTGTGGCGCAGGAGCGCCGCATCTTCCCCTCGCTGTCGGTCCACGAGAACCTGCTGATTTCCGTGCAGCCGGGCGGATGGAGCGTCGATCAGGTCTATAGCCTCTTCCCCGGCCTGGCGGCGCGGCGGGGCAATGCGGGCAACCAGCTGTCAGGGGGCGAACAGCAGATGCTGGCGGTGGGCCGCGCGCTGGCGGGGGCGCCCAAGGTGCTGCTGCTCGACGAGCCCATGGAGGGCCTCGCCCCCGTCATCGTCGACACGCTCTTCGACGCCTTCTCGAAAATCCGCGACGAGGGCGGCATGACCATCATCCTGGTCGAGCAGAAGGTCGATCTCGCCATGGATTTCGCCCGCGACGCCATCATTCTGGATCGCGGCCAGATCGTCTATCGCGACACATGCGCCGCCCTGAAGGCGGATGAAGAGGCCCAGCACAATTTCCTGGGGGTCGGCGCCGAGGGATAGGGCGGAGGCCGGGACGCGGCCCCCTCAGCCCTTGCGCTCGGTGGTCACGTCCTTCAGCCCCCAGCCCAGCATCTCGATCTCATGGGGGGCGATTTTGAAGTCGAAGCCCTCAAGTTTGGTCTTGAGATCGGCCGCCTGCGCGCGCCCTTCCTCGGAGGTCGCCGCGACCGCGAACCGCACCCAGCCCTCCGCCAGCGCGCCGACGACCGTATAGGTGATCTCCACCCCATTGCGGGAGGTCACGACCATGCGGCGAGCGTCGGCGGCGGGAGCGCCTGATTGCTTGCGAACGTCCTGAAACGAGATGGGATCGACCATGAAGGACAGACGCATGACCTTGGAGGGATCGCCGTCCTTGTCCTCGGGGGCGTTGAGCAGCTTCAGATCGTCGCCCTTCTTCTCGGACGCCGCCTTGATCTCATCAAGGCCGCCGCCAGA
>CAMDOY010000287.1 GCA_945903655.1 Rhizobium sp. Q54
TGGCGACCCTGCCTTTCCCCGCGCCCGCGCTGGGGGGCGTGTCGGGCACCCGCGAGGCGCATAACGACACCCGCAGCTATTTCGACGTGGCGCAAATGGCGAAATATCCGGTCATGCGGGCGGTGGCTGAGGCGCTGCAATCGCAGCAGGTGGCGCGTTGCGTCACCGAGCATTTCGACGCCCCCGTGGACGACACCTTTCTGCGCCTCGAATATGCGCAGGACATCGACGGTTTCTGGCTGGAGCCCCATACCGATCTCGGCGTGAAGAAATTCACCTGCCTGATCTATCTTAGCGAGGGCCATGAGGATCTGGGCACCGATCTCTACCGCTCGAAGGAAGAACATTTCGGTCGCTCGCCCTTCCTGCCCAACACAGCCATGATCTTCGTGCCCTCGGACAAGACCTGGCACGGCTTCGAGCCGCGCCCTATCACGGGGGTGCGCAAGTCCGTGATCCTGAACTATGTGACCCATGACTGGCGGGCGCGCGAGCAGCTGTCGTATCCGGAGACGCCTGTGCGGGTGTGAGGGACGGCTTTATTCGGGCGACTGATGCGAAGCCGCTCTTGCCAAGCTGAGAAGCCAATTTCATATTGTCGATGCGCGTGACACGGTGAATCTCCAGGCTGTAGCCGACCCTCTCGGGCTTGTGCGTCATGTGGGGGAATATTGGAGTCCCCACCGCGCACTCACCTCAACCCCTACCGCCCCTTCCGCCCCCGCGTCGGCTTCGACCCGCTCTTGCCCGCCGAACTGCGCGGGCGGGCCTCGCCGCCGCCGAAGTTGTGGGGGCCCATGTCGTCGTCGGTGGGCTTGTGGGGGCGGCTGCTGGGCAGGTTGGCGGCGGCGCCATATTTCTTTGCGCCAGCATAGGCGCCGGCGCGATCTTCCACCTCCGCCTGCCGCGCCATGGGGTCGTCGCCAATGGCCAGCTCCACCGCCTGCAAGCGCTTGATCTCGTCGCGCAGGCGCGCGGCGGTTTCGAAGTCCAGATTGGCGGCGGCTTCGCGCATGCGCTTTTCCAGATCGCTGAGGGTGGCCTTCATGTTGTGCCCGGCCTTGGGCGTGTCGGCGAGGCCCGTGTCCACGGTGACGTGATCCTGCTCGTAGACCGAGCCCAGAATGTCCTGGATGCCGCGTCGGATCGTGGCGGGGGTGATGTTGTTTTCGCGGTTATATTGCTGCTGCTTCTCGCGGCGTCGGCTCGTCTCGTCCATGGCGCGCTGCATGGAGCCGGTGACGCGATCCGCATAGAGGATCACCTTGCCATCGACGTTGCGCGCGGCGCGGCCGATGGTCTGGATCAGCGAGGTCTCGCTGCGCAGGAAGCCTTCCTTGTCGGCGTCGAGAATGGCGACAAGCGCGCATTCGGGAATGTCGAGCCCCTCGCGCAGCAGGTTGATGCCCACCAGCACGTCGAAGGCGCCGAGGCGCAGATCCCGGATGATCTCGATGCGCTCGATGGTGTCGATGTCCGAATGCATGTAGCGCACGCGCACGCCGTTCTCGTGCAGATATTCGGTGAGGTCCTCGGCCATGCGCTTGGTCAATACGGTGACGAGGGTGCGGAAGCCCTTCAGCGCCATGTCGCGGATTTCGCCCAGCACATCGTCCACCTGGGCGCGGGCGGGGCGGATCTCCACGGGCGGGTCGATGAGGCCCGTGGGGCGGATGACCTGCTCCACGAAGACGCCGCCCGTGCGCTCCATCTCCCATTCGCCGGGGGTGGCGGAGACATGCACGGTCTGCGGCCGCATGGCCTCCCATTCCTCGAACCGCAGGGGGCGATTGTCGAGGCAGGAGGGCAGGCGGAAGCCATATTCGGCCAGCGTCGCCTTGCGCCTGAAATCGCCTTTGTACATGGCGCCGATCTGCGGCACGGTCACATGGGACTCGTCCGTGAAGACCAGCGCATTGTCGGGCAGATATTCGAACAGGGTCGGCGGCGGCTCGCCGGGCTTGCGGCCCGTGAGATAGCGCGAATAGTTCTCGATGCCCGCGCAGGAGCCGGTGGACTCCAGCATCTCGATGTCGAAGATGGTGCGCTGCTCCAGCCGCTGGGCTTCGAGCAGGCGGCCCGAATTGTTCAGCTCCGTGAGCCGCTGCTTCAACTCTTTCTTGATGGAGTCGACGGCTTGCAGGAGCGTGGGGCGGGGCGTGACATAGTGGGAATTCGCATAGACCTTCACGAATTCCAGATCCTGCACCTTGCGGCCCGTCAGCGGATCGAATTCCACGATGGTCTCGATCTCGTCGCCGAAGAAGCTGATGCGCCAGGCGCGGTCTTCATAATGGGCGGGGAAGAGTTCGATTGTGTCGCCGCGCACGCGAAACACGCCGCGCGAGAAATCGCCGCCGCTGCGCTTGTATTGCAGGGCCACGAGATCGGCGAGGAGTTGCCGCTGGTTGATCTTTTCGCCCACCTTCAGGGAGAAGGTCATGGCCGTATAGGTCTCGACCGAACCGATGCCGTAGATGCAGGACACGGAGGCCACGATGATGACGTCGTCGCGCTCCAGCAGGGCGCGGGTGGCCGCATGGCGCATGCGGTCGATCTGCTCGTTGATGGAGCTTTCCTTCTCGATATAGGTGTCGGTCCGCGGCACATAGGCCTCGGGCTGATAGTAATCGTAGTAGGAGACGAAATATTCGACCGCGTTGTCGGGGAAGAAGGATTTGAACTCGCCGTAAAGTTGCGCCGCCAGGGTCTTGTTGGGCGCCAGTATCAGGGCGGGCCTGTTGGTGCGGGCGATCACCTGCGCCATGGTGAAGGTCTTGCCCGAGCCGGTGACGCCCAGCAGCACCTGATCGCGCTCATGCTCGCCGATGGCCTCCACCAGCTCCCCGATGGCGCGGGGCTGGTCGCCCTTGGGCTCATATTCGCTGACGATCTTGAAGGCGATGCCGCCCTCGGACTTGTCGGGGCGCGGCGGGCGATGGGGCGCCCAGGGCTTGCTCTCCCGCAGATTGGGGTCGCCCTGCTCCAGCAGGGCCTTCAGGCTGTCGAGGGTGGCGGAGGCCCCGGTGATCGGATCCCCGCGCGGGCGCACCCGTCGCACCTCGTCCGTGGGCAGGGCATAGTCCGCCCCGCCATTGCGGCGGCTCAGGGACCGCGCAAGGGCTTCAGCCGCCTCCGCGGCCTCGCCGGAATCGAAGCCCGCCTGCGGCGCCTCCTCCAGCCCCGGACGCCGCTCATTGAGGGCGGGGTTGAGCAGGGCGGCCAGATGCTCGCCAAGGGGATGCACATCGGGCCTTGAGGCCTTGGAGCGGGGGGTGCTGGTGGGGTTTCTCGAGGATTTCGCCATGGGGGGAATATGGGCTGAGTCCGCGCACTTTGAAAGTTGCAAAGCGCCGCGCCTCAGTTCCCCTGCAGATTCCCCGCATGCTGGACATGGACCATCTGGGGCGCCTGCACGGTGAGGCGGGCAGGGGTCAGGTCCACGGGGCCGGGGCGCAGGCCGAAGGCGACGCCCGCCGAGGCCATAGCCAGAACGCCCAGCAGACCCAGCGACAGACGCAGTTGCCGCCGCGCCGCCTGCGGGCCGATGGCCCGGACGAGGCCGTTCGCCGTTGTCCGGCTCTGCAAATGCGCCATGGGAAACCCTTGATCCGCCTTGTGCTTGTCCCTTTCCCAACGGGGTGGGCGGGCAAAGGTTTCAGCTTCGCTGTGGGTTTGGCGCGTTTCCTTGCGTTTTTGCTGTTCTTTAGCGTTGCTCTCGGGGCGCGCCCCGCCTATGTTCGCGCCGCAAAATCAGCCTTACCGGAGCCATGTCCATGTCGTTCCTCGCCGGAGCCGTCACCCGCGTCAAGCCGTCCGCCACCATGGTGGCGACCCAACGGGCGCGCGATTTGAAAAACAGCGGGCGCGACATCATCTCGCTCTCGGTCGGCGAGCCCGACTTCGACACGCCCGATCACATCAAGGAAGCGGCCATCGACGCCATCCGTCGCGGCGAAACCAAATATCCGCCCGTGCTGGGCATCGTGCCCCTGCGCGAGGCCATCGCGGCCAAGTTCAAGCGCGAGAACAACCTGGACTACAAGGCCAGCCAGACCATCGTGGGCACCGGCGGCAAGCAGATCCTGTTCAACACCTTCCTCGCCACCTGCGACCAGGGCGACGAGGTCATCATTCCCGCGCCCTACTGGGTCAGCTATCCCGACATGGTGATCATCGCCAACGGCAAGCCGGTCATCGTGCCCACGACCCTCGAGAACGGCTTCAAGATCAAGCCGGAGGATCTGGAGCGCGCCATCACCCCGCGCACCAAGTGGCTGCTGCTGAACTCGCCTTCCAACCCCACCGGCGCCGCCTATACCCGCGACGAGCTGAAGGCGATCACCGATGTGCTGATGCGCCCCGCCAACAAGCATGTCTGGGTGCTCACCGACGACATCTACGAGCATCTGACCTACGGGGACTTCAAGTTCACCACGGTCTGTGAGGTCGAGCCCGGCCTGATGGACCGCACCCTCACCCTCAACGGCATGTCGAAGAGCTACGCCATGACCGGCTGGCGCATCGGCTATGCGGCGGGTCCTGACTCCCTCATCAAGGCGCTTGACCTCTTGCAGGGCCAGCAGACCTCCGGCGCCTGCACCATCGCCCAATGGGCCTCCGTGCAGGCCCTCAATGGCCCGCAGGACCATCTGCCGATCTTCCGCGACGCCTTCGAGAAGCGCCGGGACCTCGTGGTCTCCATGCTGAACCAGGCGAAGTTCATCAAGTGCCCGGTGCCCGAGGGCGCCTTCTATGTCTATCCCGACTGCTCGCAGGCGCTGGGCAAGAAGACGCAGGACGGCAAGCTCATCGCCACCGATGAAGACTTCATCTCGAACCTGCTGGATCAGGAAGGCGTGGCCGTGGTGCATGGCACCGCCTTCGGTCAAGGCCCGAACTTCCGCATCTCCTATGCGGCCAAGACCGAGCAACTTGAAGACGCCTGCCGCCGCATCCAGAAGTTCACGGCGAGTCTGGTCTGACAATACCCTCCCCCCTGTGGGGAGGGTCGGCACGCGAAGCGTGACGGGGTGGGGGTCGGTTAATGCTGATCGGTGGCGCGGTGGCTACAGGCGCTAACGCCCGAGATCGCGCCCCCCACTCTCAAATCTCTCCCCACGAGGGGGAGAGAAGCTGCTGGC
>CAMDOY010000288.1 GCA_945903655.1 Rhizobium sp. Q54
AGCGCTTGGGCTTGATCAGGGGAGAGCCATCGCGGTTGGTCAGGGCCACGCGATGGGGATAGACGCCGTAACCGGCGGCCTCGAAATCCGCAGCCGTATAGATGGCGAGCACGCCGGGCATGGCGCGGGCCGCGCTCACATCGATATTGCGGATGACGCCATGGGCCTGACGGGAGCTGACCATGGCCAGATAGGCCTGGCCGGGCGCGTTCACATCGTCCGTATAGGTGCCCTGGCCCTGCACGAGCTTGGGATCTTCATTGCGCAGCACAGGCTGACCCACGCCGAATTTCAGGGTCGTGAGGTGTTCGTCATGGGCGGTAAGGGTCATGGCTGCAATCCGGCACAGAGAAAGGACTGCGGGCAGAATAAGCCATCCTGCCGCCGGATCAAATGCTTTCGCGCTCAGGTTTCCGAGAGCGCCTCCAGCCGGGCGGGATCGAGCAGGCGCACCCCATCGGGGGTGATCACAATGGCTTTATCGCGGGCCAGCTTGGTCATCATGCGGCTGACAGTCTCCACCGTAAGGCCCAGATAATCCCCGATATCCTGGCGGCTCATGGGCAGGGGCGCGCGCACCGTGGACCCGTCGATCCGCGCCCAGCGCTTGCGCAGGCCCATCAGGAAAGACGCCACCTTCTCCTCCGCCGTGCGCCGCCCGAGAATCACCATCTGGTCCTGGGCGAGGCTGAGTTCGTGCCCGGCCATGTCATGCAGGCGGCGCAAGAGGTGGGGTTTGGCGTCCAGCAGATCCGAGAAGGCGACGCGGGGAAACTGGCAGACGCTGGCCGCGCTCAGGGTCTCGGCGGTGAAGGCGTTGCGCTCGCTCAGGGACAGGCCAAGGAAGTCTCCTGGTAAAGCGAAACCGACGATCTGCCGCCGCCCATCGGGCAAGAGCTTGAAAAGCCTCACGGAACCAGCGGTAATGTTATAGACGGACTCGGCCGCCTCGCTCTGGGAGAACAGGGTCTGGTGCTTCTCGAAGACGACGTGGCGCGCCAACTTGTCCATGGCCTCCAGTTCGTCAGGCTCCAGAGCGGAGCAAAGACTGAGGGCCCTGACCTTGCAGTGGGAGCACTCGATGCTCGCCTTCCCATTGGGGCAAAGCGTCAGTGGAGCGTCCGCAGATCCGGAATCAAGCATGGTGCGCCTTCAGCGAAACTGTTTCTATTGCACATGAAATTAGCATTGTTCGGGCGCTATGAACAACGCCCTTGATCTTCATCAATGTAACAAAGCCCGATTTCTGCAAGCGCAAGCCAGCGACCCCTGGCGAAGCTCTTCCGCCAAAGGATTGAACGGGCTAAGACACGCCAGCGGCCGTCGCCGCCTCCGGATGCCCTCATGTCCGCTTTGAACGGGTTGAAACGCGGGACGCCCCATTCCTGCGAAAAGATCGCCTTCCTCTCCTCGGGAACCCCCGAGGCGGACAAGGCGGCTGCGCGTCTGCGCAAGGCCTATGGGGAAGCCTCCCCCGAAGAAGCCGATGTGGTGGTGGCGCTGGGAGGCGATGGCCTCATGCTCCAGACCCTCCACCGGTTCATGGGCGCCTATAAGCCGATCTACGGCATGAACCGGGGCTCGGTCGGCTTTCTGATGAACGAATATCACACCACGGGCCTGCGCGAGCGAATCGCCGCCGCCCGCGCCTCTATCATCCATCCCCTGATCATGCGGGCGACCACGGTCGATGGCCACATCGAAATCGCCCGCGCCATCAATGAAGTGTCGCTGCTGCGCCAATCCTATCAGGCCGCGAAGATGCGAATCGCCATCGATGGAACCGAACGGCTGGACGAACTGGTGGCGGATGGGATTTTGGTCGCGACCCCCGCAGGCTCCACCGCCTACAACCTCTCGGCCAATGGACCGATTCTGCCCCTCGATGCGCCCCTCATGGCGTTGACGCCGATTTCGGCTTTTCGGCCAAGGCGTTGGCGTGGGGCTCTCTTGCCGGACAAGGCGACCGTCACCATCGAGATTCTGGAAAGCGACAAGCGCCCGGTGGCGGCGGTGGCCGACCACTTCGAAACCCGCGACGTCACGCGCGTCGAAGTCGCCATGGACCACGCAACCGGCCTCGTGCTGCTTCACGACCCCGGGCACTCCCTGGATGAGCGGATCCTGCGGGAGCAATTTGGGTATTAGGCCGTCGGCAGTCGGCAGTCGGCAGTCGGCAGTAAGGTTTTGGAATCAAGCACTTGCTTTCAAGAACAATCTTGAATCATTAGCGCCCGACTGCCGACTGCCTCAAATTAACCCTCCGCGTCTGCCCCCTGCCCCGCGTCGGCGAGGCGGCGCCAAGAGGTCACATCCTTCACCACATAGCCGTAGCTGGTGCGCTGGACGAGTTCCTTCTCCTCCAGATGGAGAAGCTTGCGCCGCAGGGTTTCGCGGGGAATGGCGAGGAATTCAGAGAGGGACAGAATATTGATGGGCTTGACGAACATCATCGGCCCCTGGGTGGGGTCGAAGTTCAGGCGGCCCAGCCCGAAGAAGATGACGATCTCGTCGAACTCCACGCCAAACCGGCCTTTCAGGCTGATCATGACCCTGAAGAACCGGGAGGCGAACCGGGCCGAGGCCATCATGTCGGTCTTGTCGTTCAAACCTGCGCGCTCCTGCTGCTGCGTGAACACGTGAACTATTCTGCAGCGTGCCGAACCCTAAAGGCATCCCCGCCCCGGTTCAAGCGGCGGCCCAAGGTTAAAATATGAGAAAACCCCGGCGCTTGCGCGCCGGGGCCTGTATCAGATCATCCCGAAGGATGGATCAGAAGTTGCGCTCAAGGCGGAGCTTCGTTGTGAAGTTGGACTCAGAGATATTGCCCGCGTAAGTGCCCCAACCGGTGACACTCTGAACAGCGGCCTGATCCCATGACGCCCGGAGGTAGTTGAACTCCAGACCGATGTCGAAGTCCTTCGCAGCGGTGTAGATGAAGGCCTTGCCCAGAGACATGGCGTTGCCCGAACCACCGGCAGCGGCATGCAGTTCACGCGAGGTGTAGGAAGCGTAAACCTGCGAACGGAAGTTGGAAGCCCAATAGTGACGCAGCTGAGCGCCGGCCACCCAACCAGTGCCGTTCGAGAAGTTCACGCCAGGGCCACCCAACGGGTTCGTGCCATAAGCGCCAGCGGAAGGCGTATTGAGGCTAGCGTCGCCGATGATGTTCTGAAGACGATCATTATAAACGAAGGTCATCTGGATCTCATCGCCAGCGGCGAGCATCGGAAGCTTGAAGCTCGCGCCGATACCGATAGCGTAGCCCGACTTCTTGGTGCCCGTCTCGGTGGTCGCGGAGGCAGTGCCGCCGGTCAGATTGCCACCGGTATGAGCAGCGCCGAACACCTGCACAGCACCCCATGACTGATCATAGCGAACGTTGCCGACATAGACGGTCTGATTGTAAGAAGGCGTCGATATCGAGCTAGCCGTCGCTACGGTGCTGTAGTTCTGCATGTCGGTCGCGCCCACGGTCGCGGAGAACCCGCCACCCAGAACCGCCGTGTAGGTCAACTGACGAACGCCGTTCGGCCAGCCGCCCCAGTAGTGGGTGTTGTAGGCCCACGAGGACATGAAAGCGGCGGGCTGAGCAGCCTGACCGAAGGTGAAGCCAGCCCACTGCACGAAAGCTGACTCGACAGCCGCCTCGGTCTTGGTCTTGGCCAAGGGACCAGAACCGGTCTCAAGACGGAGAGCCATGTAAGAGCGCGCAACGCCCATGGAGGTCGGGGTGCGAGCATCCACCTGGATCACGCCACGGTTGTAGAAGCCCGAGGTGGTGGTGTCGGTACCAGCGGTGTTGCCGGTGAAGGCCGCAGCAGCAGTAACCGCAGCTTTGGGAGCGACAAGGTATACGCTAGTTCCAGAGACCGCAGCAGCTGAGGACTGAGTAATCAGGCCAGATGATAGTGTTAACAGAGACCCATCAACGGCAGCAGCGGCAGAAACCGCAGGGGTGAAGGTCGTATTCTCGCGAGCCGGGCGATAGTCATAGTCCACACGGACACGACCGCCGACCTTGATGCAGGTGTCGGTGCCGGGGATCGTGTAGAAGCCGGCGCCGTAGGCGTCGCAAATCTTCACGTAGGTGGCGGGGGCTGCCTTCTTCGAGGGAAGATCAGCGGCCGAAGCGCCGGCGATGGCGACGAGGCCAGCGGCGGAGCCGAGCAGAAGGCTCTTGTAGAGCGTCATGGGTAACCTCCAGTTAAAAGACCTGAAGGGATCGGCTGGGCGTTTCGCCATTCCGCTCCCTCCCGGATCGCCAATCCCGCTGTTGCGAAGAGCGGCGGTCTGGGTGCTTGCGGCTTCACGCCGTTTGCATGTCAGGACTTTAACGAGGCCGTTAGGTAATTATGGGCTCATTCGCCCAAATTGGGTAAATTATTCCTTCTACGGTCTTCCGTTGCGGAAAAGCCACAATTATGGGCAGGAAGACTTATAAGTCGTTGATAATAAGTTAAAAATTGTCCTATTGCGGAACAGGCGCCCCGCTTGAAAAAGCCTTGAAATGGGCTGAGGTCCGTCAGGAAGCGGCGGAAACCGCCATCAGCAGGGGAGTTGATGCGGGCTTGGGAAGAGCCACAAGCCCTTTTTGGTCCTCGCAAATACGCTGCGTCAACGCGCGCGCCTCTTCCTGGGCGGCTTCAGCGTCGAATCGGCGCAAGAGGGCCATGACCTGCGCCAGATCAGGATCTTGCAAGGCCTCGCAGACCCGCAGAACCTGCCCGATCAGGGCGCGAGAGAGCCGGGCGGCGTCGCCGCTGGCGAGCTCACCCGCCTCATCCTGGGCCCACAAGGCCGCCTGGAAAACGGGCAGGAGATTTGGGGGCATGCGAGCGCGGTCGAAGAGAGCCTGAAAACCGCTTCCTTGATGGAAGCGGACAAAGCTCGCCGCTCTGGCGAGGGGCTGGCCCGCCAGCTCCGCCAGCGCAGCCTCGAACAGGCATCGGTCGCCGCTCAAGAGCGCGCGCAGCATCAGCGCAGGCGTCAGTCGGCCTGCGGCGCGCAGATGCCGCGCCATTTCAAGGGCCCCATCAAGGCTATCGTCCTGCGTCTCAGCCAAAGCGATCTCGACTATCGCCCGCTCGGATGCGTCTCGCCGCAACC
>CAMDOY010000289.1 GCA_945903655.1 Rhizobium sp. Q54
AGACTGCAGCTTGGCCGCGAGTTCGCCCAGATCCGAGCCCGGCGCCACCTGGAAGGAGATGGTCTCCAAGGCTCCGGCCTCCGCGCCGCGCTCCAGCACTACGCATTCCTGGCCGAGCTTGGTGGCGAGCACCACCCGGTCCTTATCGCGCGCGACCACGCACAGGCCGATGACCTGCGTCCAGTACTCCAGCTGCTTTTCCATGTCCGTGGTCGTGAAGGTGGCGTGGCCCAACCGTTTCACCTGAATCATCTGTTCCTCCGTAGTGGTGAGGCGCCTTGGCGCGCGTGTGGCTTGTTATGCCACGCTCCCCGCGCCCTCCACAACCCAAGCTGGGAGCTTGATCTGGGGCGCAGGATGCGGGAATGTCTGCGCTCGCGTTTCAAATCAGAATGAAATCCCCCGGGAGGACCCCATGTCTCGTTTCTTCGCCAACGCCACCCATGATGCGGCGTCCACAGCCTGCGGCTGCTGCGCCCCCCTGTCCCGCCGCTCCTTTCTGGGGGCCGCCGCCAGCGTGGCTGGCGCCGCGAGCCTTCCCGCCACCGCTCTGGCGCAGGCGCCCGCAGCTGCTCCCGTCCCCGCGAGCCGCGAGCGCATCGACACCCATTTCCACTACTATCCCCCGATCATCCAGAAGTCCGGCGGCCTCGCCAATCCCCTGATCGCCGCCTGGTCGCCCGCCAAGGCGCTGGAGGAGATGGATCGCAACGGGGTCAAGACCGGCATCCTCTCCATGGCCTCCGCGCCGCTCGACTGGTTCAGGATGGAGCCCGAGGCCTCCCGCAAGTTCGTGCGCGAGATCAACGACTACGGCGCCAACATGATGCGCGAGGCGCCCGGCCGTTACGGGCTTTTCGCCTTTCTCTCCATGGTCGATGTGGAGGGGACGCTGAAGGAGATCGAATATGCCTTCGACGTGTTGAAGGCCGATGGCGTGGGCCTGTCCACCAGCTATGTGGACAAATATCCGGGCGATCCCAAGTTCGCCCCCATCTTCGAGGAGCTGAACCGCCGCAAGGCCGTGGTCTATTTCCACCCCACCACCGCCGCCTGCTGCTCGGGAATCCTGCCGGGCATTGGCGATTCCTGGATCGAGGTGCCCCATGACACCAGCCGCGCGGTGCTGAGCCTGCTGTTCAGCGGCTCCCTCCGCAAATTCCGCGACATCACCTTCCTGTGGTCGCACGGGGGCGGCACGATTCCCATGCTGGCGAACCGTATCGACTGGTTGTCCAACATTCAGGTCAGGAACCGCAAGGAGGTCGCCCCCGACGGCGTCGAGGCCGAGTTCAAGCGCTTCTATTACGACACCGCCAATGCAGGCTATGCTGGCCCCATGGCGGCGCTGCTCAAGCTCGTGCCGGTGTCTCAGGTGGTCTTCGGCACGGATTATCCCTATGTCTCGACCGAGGCCAATATGAAGGCCCTGCGCACGGCGGGCTTGTCTGACGAGCAAATCCGGGCCATCGAGACGCAGAACGCCAAGCAATTCCTGCCGCGCCTGCGCGGTTAAGTTTGATCAGGAGAACCTTCCATGTCCGACGCCTTGCTTCATGGCTATTTCCGCTCCTCCGCCGCCTTCCGCGTGCGGATCGCGCTCAATCTCAAGGGGCTGGCCTATGACCAGTCCTCCCGGCACCTGCGCAAGGGCGAGCAGCGCGCGCCCGATTATCTCAAGCTCAACCCCATGGGCCTCGTGCCGACGCTGGAGATCGACGGGCAAACCCTGACCCAGTCCCTCGCCATCATCGAATATCTCGAGGAGACGCGTCCGACCCCTGCGCTTCTGCCCAAGGATGCTGCGGAGCGCGCCCGCGTGCGCTCCATCAGCCTCGCTTTGGCGGCGGAGATCCACCCCATCAACAATCTGCGCGTGCTGGAAGACCTGCGCTCGCGCTTTGGCGCTGATGACGCGGCGGTGGCGCGCTGGTTCCGTCATTGGGTGGAGGTGACCTTCGCCCCCCTCGAAACCCGCCTCGCGAGCGAAGCCCACACGGGCAAGTTCTGCCACGGCGACACGCCCGGCCTCGCCGACATCTGCCTCGTGCCGCAGGTGATCAACAACACGCGCTTTGACGTGGACATGGCCCCCTATCCCACCATCGCCCGCATCCACAAGGCCTGCCTCGAGCTGGACGCTTTCAAGAACGCGCTGCCCGCCAACCAGCCTGACGCGGAATAGGGCAGTGGCGCTTGAGATAAGGGCGGGCCGCTGGCGGTTATGCGCTGGCGGCCCGTTTTTGTTTTACATCCTTGCCGTTCAATCGATGGAGCTGTTTTTCAACCTTTCAATTTGCGTCTTTGTAAGATCGACCAGGCAGGCCGCCTTGTTCACGCTTCCACCGGGCGCGACGGGCGTCAGTTCTTCATAGGAACACCAGGAGTCTCTATAGGCGATCCAGGCGCGCTGACCCTTGGTCAGAGCTTGTTTCAGGTCGGGTGAGGCTGCTTTTTGAATTTTCTGATAAGTGGCGTTCAACTCGCGGTCCTGCCGTTTGAGTTCCGCTTCATAACAAGCCGTCCATTGGGTCATCTTGAATGCGCCGAGATCAACGGCGTCCATACATTTTTGAAACTCGGGCGTTTCTGCGGCGGCTCGTGCTGACGACAGAATTTCTATGGGTAGGAAAAGCAGGGTCGCAGCCAAAACAACGGCAGATCCATTGCGCATGAACAGTTCCTTTTTCGGGTCGAAGATCATGGTTCATGATCATGAGGCTGTTTTATATGATCCATCCTGATTGACCCCGCTAAAATGTATGGTTTTCAACTACTTTCATTGCCCTGCCAATTTCATGTCTGACCCGTTGGCGGGTCTGTGTCACCACTCGAAATGGCGCACTCTTGAAGAGGCCGGGGGCTCCGTCGCACTCGGGCGGGAGTTTTTTTACGAGGGTGGGCTGCTGCTGATTAAGCGCTGGCGGCCCGCTCTAATACGCCGCAAACCCACTTGTTGAGGCTCAGGCCGGAGCGCTTGGCGGCGGTGACGAGCGCGCGATGCAGGGGCGGCTCGATCCGCACCATGAATTGTCCTGAATAGGGCTTCTCCGGCGCCTCGCCGCGTTCCCTGCAGAAGGCGAGGTAATCCTCCACGGACTCGGCCAGAGCGGTCTTCAGTTCCGCCACGGACTTGCCCTGAAAAGTAATGACATCGCGCAGGTTCAAGACCTCGCCATGGAAAAGCTCGGCGTCCTCGTCATAAGCGACGGTGGCCTCATAACCCCTGTAGTGCATCGTGTTCATGGTCTGATGCCTGCTTCGGATAGAAAGCGCCGAACGGATTTAATGGCGCCCTTGTCGGTTTCCTTTTGTGGATGCGGACGGTGAAACACCGCACGCATACCATTCAAGGCGACACGGACACGGGAGCCCGCGCCTTCACTGATCTCGGCTTCACAGGCCAGCATAAGCGCCTCTATGGAGCGCCATTCGATGTCGGCTCGAACCGGGTCAGCAAAGATGGCGACGAGCGTCGCACGGTGTCGCGCATTCATTGGTATCAAATTCCAGTATCAAATTCAACTCCGATCAGAATAAATTACACCCTCAAATGCAAAGCTCAAGTGCAGCCCCCCGCATGATCTCCCGCGCCTCCTCCCCCCGCAGATAATCCATCAGCGATTGCGCGGCGGGAGGCGCTTTGTCCGCCACCAGCGCCTGCATGGCGTATTCGGTCTGCATCTCCTGGGGCAGACGGCCCAGAAAGCGGACGCCTTCGATGGGGACGATTTCGCTGGAGAGCGTGATCACCGCCTGGGCATGTCCTTCCGCCACTGCGCGCGACACCACCGAGCCCGGGCCGTTGATGAAAATGGCGCGCTCCCGCAGGCTCTCGCCCAGCCCCAGCTTGTCGGCGGCGGCGAGAACCTCGTTGGCGACATTGGTGCCCGCCTTGGGGTCCGACAGGGCGATGGATTCGAGCGCAACGATGGTCGCACCAAAATCAGCCACGGTCGCCACGGACAGCGCAGGCCCGCCCTCGGGCGTTCCCATGCCCAGCGGGCTCACCGCGAGCTTGAAGTTGTGTGCGGGCGCCGCCAGCCCATCCGCCTGCGCCTTCGACAGCACCGAGGCCACGACCACGCCCGCGTGGAAGGGGAAGCCCGCCGCCAGATGCTTGCGCGTCGCCGCTGGGGTGGCGAAGGTCAGCGCCAGCCGCAGCCCATGGGCGGCTTCAAAGCGCGGCGCCAGCGCCTCCATGGCGGCGCGAAAGCCCCCCGCGCACAAGATATCGAGCTGATCGGTCATGCGCCTGCTCCTTCTCCAGAAGATGGCGCTGTGTCGCATGGCGCCTGCCATTCTTCAACATGAGCTTGCCCGGGGCCTGTTGCGCGGGGGACTTGTCTCGCCTATCCCTTGAAATAGTTGGGAGGCCATGCGCCTGCCTGTCCAGTCTGGAGATCATCCATGGATCGCGTTTCGTCCGCAGGCCTCAGCATCGCCCGTGAACTCTATGACTTCGTGAATTCCGAAGCGCTGCCCGGCACGGGCCTTGAGCCCGACGCCTTCTGGAGCGGCCTCGCAGCCATTCTCGCCGATCTCGCGCCCCGCACGGCGGCGCTTCTGGCGGTGCGTGACGATTTGCAGGCCAAGATCGACGCCTGGCATGTGGCCCACAAGGGCAAGGCCCATGACGCCGTGGCCTATGAGGCCTTCCTGCGCGAGATCGGCTATCTCCTGCCCGAGCCCGCCCCCGCAACCATCCGCACCCAGAATGTGGACGACGCCATCGCCCGCATCGCCGGGCCGCAGCTGGTCGTGCCCGTCTCCAACGCCCGCTATGCGCTGAACGCCGCCAACGCCCGATGGGGCAGCCTCTATGACGCGCTCTACGGCACCGACGCGATCCCCGACGAGGGCGATGCGGCGCGGGGCAAGGGCTATAATCCCGCCCGCGGCGCCAAGGTCATCGCGGAGGCGAGGGAGGTGCTCAACACCATCGCGCCGCTCGCCTCCGGCAGCCATGCGGACTCCACAGGCTACGCCATCGTCAATGGCGCGCTTGTCGTCACCCTCAAGGGTGGCGCGACCAGCGCTCTCAAGGATCCCGCGAGCTTCGCAGGTTATGACGGCGACGTTACGGCTCCTACGCTGGTGCTCTTCG
>CAMDOY010000290.1 GCA_945903655.1 Rhizobium sp. Q54
GCCTGCTGCATCGCTTCGACCAAGAGACGCACGGGCGTCCGGGCTGCATCCAGCGGGCCAAAGTTCAACGCATGAGGAAGCGCACGGCCCTGCGCAAGCGCCTGCGCAAAACCTAGATAGCCTTCGAGACAATCCAGGACATGTTGCCAAGGGCGCGTCGCTTCCGGATTGCGAAGCTCAAGCTTGACGCCCGCCTGCATGGCGCGAAACACGTCGGGTACGATGCGATCTTCCGAAAAGTCGCCGCCGCCGATCACATTGCCGCCGCGCGCGGTGGCGAGCCGAACGCCCATGGCTTCGAAATAGGTGCGCCGATAGGAGGACGTTACCATCTCCGCAGCGGCTTTCGAAGCCGAATAGGGATCATGGCCCCCGAGCGGGTCGCTCTCGCGAAACGATTGACCGGTTTCGGGGTTTTCATAGATCTTGTCGGTGGTGACGACGAGGATCGCTTCCAGCCCCTCCACCCCACGCAGCGCTTCCAGCAGATGAACTGTGCCCATCACATTGGTGTCGAAGGTCTCCACCGGCAGGCGGACGGACCGGCGCACCAACGGTTGCGCGGCCATGTGGATGACGATCTGCGGGCGGGCTTGCGCCACGGCCTCGCGCACGAAGGCGGCGTCGCGAATATCGCCGAGACCATCAGGAACCTGTCCACCAAGCCCGGCGATTTCATAAAGATTGGGGTTCGTTTCAGGCGCCAGCGCAAGGCCGCAGACATGCGCGCCCATGATCTGCAACCATACGGAGGCCCAGGCGCCCTTGAACCCGGTATGACCGGTGAGAAGAACGCGCCGTCCGCTCCAGAAATGCCGATCAACGAGGCAAGCCATCAGGCCCAGACCTTCCAGGGCGCGCGCCCGGCCTGCCACAGGGCCTCGAGCTGGTTCTTGTCGCGCAGCGTATCCATGGGTTGCCAGAAGCCTGCATGGCGCCAGGCCTGCAATTCACCAGCACGCGCCAGCGTCTCCAGCGGTTCACTTTCCCAGGGGGTCATGTCATCCCGAACGAGCGAGAGGACGGAGGGATCGAGCACGAAGAAACCGCCGTTGATGAGGCCATTGTCGCCCGGCGGCTTTTCAATGAATTCTTTCACATTGTCGCCCTCCATCAGGAGAGCGCCATAGCGGCCCGGCGGCGTGACGGCGGTGAGGCTGGCGCGCTTGCCGTGGCCACGATGGAAAGCGACGAGATCGGTGATGTTCACATCCGACACGCCATCGCCATAGGTGAAACAGAAGGGCTCATCCGCATCGAGATAGGAGGAGATGCGCTTCAGCCGCCCGCCCGTCTGCGTCTGCTCGCCGGTATCCACCAGGGTGATGCGCCAGGGCTCCGCCGTGGTCTGGTGGTAAATGACCTTGTTGTCGCGCGCGTCGATGGTCACGTCGGAATTGTGCAGGAAATAATTGGCGAAATATTCCTTGATCATGTAACCGCGATAGCCAAGGCAGATCACGAAGTCGTTGATGCCGTGGTGGGCGTAGATCTTCATGATGTGCCACAGGATCGGCCGTCCGCCGATCTCGATCATGGGCTTGGGCCGCAGATGCGACTCCTCGGAGATGCGCGTCCCCATGCCCCCGGCGAGAATTACAGCTTTCATGACAGCCTCAGATGCGGCCCCAGCCGGTCATGCGGTTGAAGGCGTTGGGCATGCGCTTCACGCGGATCATCTTCCAGACAGAAATGCCGAAGCGGTACTGGAAATTGCGCAGCAAGGCGAAATCACTCGAGAAAAGGAGCTCGTCGAACACTTTCTTGCAGTCGCCGACCGCCGCAGTGTCATGCAGCACCATGAGGCCGCCCGGCCGTAGCAGCTCTTTGGTAAGAAAAATATCCTGCTTCAGACCGCGATAGGAATGGTCACCATCGACAAAGGCGAAGTCCACCTTCCCGGCATGGGGCAGGAGCTGCTCCCGCACCTTTGGGGAATGGGAGTCATCGATGATTTCGAGAATAAGGTCGCTATTGAGCGACTGTTTGATTCGCTTCCATTGGGGAAACACCTGATGCTGACCGATATCGAGCACCATTGTGCGGCGCGCATGCCAGTAATCACGCAGAAACTTTGTCTGGCCACCCGAGGCGATGCCGATCTCCAGCGTCAGATCGGCCGCAGGGACTTCGGTGGCCATGAAATGGACGAAGGAAGCATATTCGGTCGGGTCCTGTTGAAGATGCAGCCCATCTTCGCGTACGGGATAGCCGAAAAACTCCTCATGGGAAGATCCGGCATTGCGGACGGCCTGGATCATGTCCGCCAGCGACGGCGTTGGTTGTATCAGCCCCATGGTAGTGTCTCCGTTGCAAGGATCGAAAGCGATCCCTCGACCGCGCGGCTACTTAGCAGCCCTTTACACAAATCCTCTCCCGCTCACAACCAATCCATTGGCTGCTAGACAAAGGCCGACTTGCTGACGCCATTGGGATATGGCAAATATGTTCGCGCTGGTGGCTATAGCAGCGCCGCAGATCACCTCTCACGCTCGAATCGACCGATGGCTCCGGTGAAAGACTTTATCCTGTGGGGCGGACGGGGCCATGCGCGGGTGCTTCACGAAGCGCTGGATCTGGCCGAATGGCGGCTGTTGGCAATTTTGGATCGGGCGGAGATAATTTCTCCACTGCCACCGTTTCCCCTTCTAGTCGGTGACGCGGGGCTTGATTCATTGCTCGCCAGGCGCTTGGGAGATTCTACTGTGCTTTATTTCGCCCTCGCCATCGGCGGCGGGCGGGGACGTGACCGGCTTGATTTACACGAGAAACTCTGTAGTCGGGGCTTGTCGCCATTGACGATCGTTCATCCCGCCGCCTGGGTGGCCCGGGACGCGTCGCTCGGCAACGGCGCTCAGGTGCTGGCCTGCGCCAGGGTAGCGACGCATGTGAAAGTCGGACGACAGACGATCGTGAACACCGGAGCCAACGTCGATCACGACTGTGTGCTGGGCGAGGGAGCCCACATCGGCCCCGGAGCTGTGCTGGCTGGGGAAATTGCGGTTGGGCGCTGCTCCTTCATCGGCGCCGGAGCCGTCATATTGCCAGGGCTGGTCATCGGAGAAGGAGCCACGGTGGGGGCTGGAGCAGTGGTCACGCGCGACGTACCCGCTGGGGTCACCGTTGTGGGCGCCCCTGCGCGCGTGCTGGAGCGCAAGGTATGATGCGTACGGCGGTGATCTATCTCTCGCGCAAGGGCAACCAGACTTATTTGAGCCGCGCCTTCCTCACCTCGCTGATCAGCCATCCGGCGGGCGAGGAATACGAACTCATCTTTCTTCTCAAAGGTCATGAAGCGGACGAGACTGACGTCAACCTGACGGCCCTGCGGGAACGCCTGCCCTGCCCCGTGCGCGAAATGCGTTGCTCGGACGAGACTTTCGCAACGAATGTCATTCTCGATGCGGCTGCGGCGATTGAGCATGAGCGCGTGATCTTCCTCACCTCACATGCGCGTATCCTCGCCATCAACTGGTTGCGCCACTATCATGAAGCGTTCGACAGCACGTCGGCCTGTGGCGCCGTCGGAGCCACCAGCGGGTATGAAGGCATTCCCGGAGCGCCCTTTCCCAACGTTAACCTACGGCTGAACGCCTGCTTCCTGCCGCGCAAGCGCCTGCTCGAACTCGATCCTGGCCCTCTGAAGACCAAGCGCGATGGAAACCAGTTCGAGGCCGGCCCCAACAGCTTTACAAGGCAACTGATGGCGCGAGGCCTCGCGCCAATTGGTGTGGATCGTCGGGGCAAGTCCTGGAGCGTTGAATCGTGGCCGCAAAGCCTCACCTTCCGCTCCGGGCAGCAGGAAGGCCTGCTTATCGCAGACAACCGCACCTATCACTATGATGTCGCAAGCAACCGCAAGCGCCTCAAACTCGCCAGACTTAACTGGGGCGAGGCGGCCATGGTTTCGACCATCTCGCCCATCGAGCGCCTGCGCGCCTGGTGGGACTGGCGTCATCCAAGCGGCAGATTTTCCAAAGGATACAATGCATGACGCAGATCAGCATCGCGGTCCCCGTATTCAACGGCGAGACCATGCTGCGTGAGGCGCTTGAATGCCTGCGCGCGCAAACTTTTCGCGATTTCGAAGTGCTCATCCTCGATAACTGCTCGACCGATGGCACTCATGCCATCGCGCAATCTTTTGTCGATCAGGACCCGCGCTTCCGTCTCATCACCCAACCCACCAACATCGGCGCCATGGCCAATTTCACCTCAGGCCTGCGGGCTGCGACCGCGCCCTTCTTCCTATGGCGCGCCTTCGATGACGTGACTGACGACCGTTATCTCGAATTGCTGCATGACGCGCTGATCCGCGATGAACGCAAGGTGCTCGCGACCGGGCTCATCCGCACCATGCTGCTTGATGGCGCACGCGACCGCATCTTCAATCTGCCCAAGCTGGGCGGCGGCGAGTTGAGCGATATTCGAACTCTTCTGTTCGAATGCCATGCTGGCTGGTTCTATGGACTGTGGCGCCGCGAGCCTCTGTTGGAGGTTTGGGAGGACATGCTACCAACCTTCCCCTATCCATGGGCATCGGACCACCTCGTGATGTTCGCCTTTCTGATCGACCGCGCTGTTGCTTTCGAGGAGCGAACCACCTTCATTAAGTATCATAAGCGCAGAGACGGCGATCCGCGCGATCCAACTCGCCCACCTGCGGCGGAAATGATGCAATACCGTCGGGAGTTCAGCGCGTGGTGCGAACAACGGATTGACCGGACTTTCAAGGATCGCGCGTTCATGCGTCGCGCACTGCATATCCTGCTGTTCTTCTACGTGAACAAGAGGGTCTACCGCCTGACAACAATCGCCAGACGCTGGATCGCTGAGCGGTTTTAGATAGGCTCACGCTTGGTGTGCGCCATGTTGCGCGAGGCGACAGGATCAAAAAGCAGAACTAGCGCACCAAGACATCCCGCAGCGCGCGGCAGGTAATGTCCACCAAACGTTCTGTCATGTTGTAGCCAGAAGGTAGGTTAATTCCATAGGTTGAAGCGACGGTTCCGGCGGCGTCGGGCGAACAGAGCCGCTTGGCCTGCGCCCGGTCATTGAAAGCTGGAAGCTGCGACAACCGCGAGAAGAAGGGACGCGTATCCACATT
>CAMDOY010000291.1 GCA_945903655.1 Rhizobium sp. Q54
AGGTCGCGGTCGTCGTGCCCACCACCTTGCTGGCGCGCCAGCACTATCGCAACTTCTGCCAGCGCTTCCAGGGCCTGCCCATCAAGATCGCGCAGATGTCGCGCATGGTCAGCGCCGCTGACATGAAGATCGCGCGCGATGGGCTCGCGTCTGGCGATATCGACATTGTCGTGGGCACCCATGCTGTGCTGGGCAAGGGCGTCGAGTTCCGCGATCTCTCGCTTGTGATCATCGACGAAGAGCAGCACTTCGGCGTCGCCCACAAGGAGAAGCTGAAAACCATGCGCGCGGAGGTGCATATGCTGACACTGTCAGCCACGCCCATTCCCCGCACCATGCAGCTCGCCATGACCGGCGTGCGCGAACTCTCCATCATCGCGACAGCGCCAGTGGATCGTCTGGCGGTGCGCACTTTCGTCACGCCCTTCGATGAACTCATCGTGCGCGAGGCCCTGTTGCGCGAACGCTATCGCGGCGGTCAGGCCTTTTATGTCTGCCCGCGCATCGAGGATCTGGAGGAGGCCTCCGCCTTCCTGCGCACCTCCGTGCCCGAAGCGAAATTCGTTGTCGCCCACGGGCAGATGGCGGCGACGGAGCTGGAAGAGAAAATGTCGGCCTTTTACGAGGGCAAATACGACATTCTCGTCTCCACCTCGATCATCGAATCCGGCCTCGACATTCCCACTGCGAACACGCTCATCGTGCATCGCGCGGATATGTTTGGCCTGGCCGCGCTCTATCAGCTGCGCGGACGCGTGGGCCGCTCCAAGACCCGCGCCTTCGCGCTCTTCACCGTGCCCGCCAACCGGCCCGTGACGCCGCAGGCGGACAAGCGCCTGAAGGTTTTGGCCTCGCTGGAATCGCTGGGCGCCGGCTTCCAGCTCGCCAGCCATGATCTGGATATTCGCGGCGCGGGCAATCTGCTGGGCGACGAGCAGTCGGGCCATATCCGCGAAGTCGGATATGAGCTTTACCAGCAGATGTTGCAAGATGCGATCGAGGCCCTGAAATCGGGCGCGGAAGCCCCCACCGAGGAGGCCTGGTCGCCCACCATCACCACGGGCGCGCCGGTCACGATCCCCGAGCCCTATGTCCCCGATCTGTCCTTGCGCATGCAGCTCTATCGTCGCCTGTCGTCGCTCAAGAGCGAGGAGGAGATCGAGTCCTTCGCGGGCGAGATGATCGACCGTTTCGGGCCGCTGCCGCCCGAGGTCGAGCAATTGATGAAGCTCGTCTCCATCAAGATGCTCTGCATCCGCGCCCATGTGGAGAAGATCGAGGCGGGGCCGAAGGGCGTCGTCGTCGCCTTCCGCGACAATTCCTTCGCCAATCCCGCAGGCCTCGTGCGCTTTGTGGCGCAGCAGGGCTCGGAGGCTAAGGTGCGGCCGGACATGCGCGTGGTTTTCATCCGCGATTTCGACACGCCTGCGGAGCGGCTGGAGGGCGCGCGGGTGCTCATGCGCAAGCTGGTGGGCATCGCCGAGAAGAAGTCGGCCTGAGCTTAGGCTCAGGCCTGCATGGGTTCGGCGGCGGCCTTGCGGATCGCGTCCGCCAGAACCTCCGGCGGCTGGGCGCCCGACACGCCAAAGCGGCCCGCCAGAATGAAGAAGGGCACGCCGGAGACGCCAAGGCGCACGGCGCTGGCGATCTCCTGCTGAACGGCGACGGCGTCCTGATTGGTGTCCAGCGCCGCGCGGATCGCCTTGGCGTCGAGGCCATGTTCGCCCGCGAGTTTCGCCAGGAGATCGCGGTCGCCGATGTCTGCGCCTTCGATGAAGTAGAGGGTGAAGAGCCGGTCCACCAGGGCGGTCTGCGCCCCATGGGGCTGCGCCCAGCGGATCACGCGATGGGCGTCGAGCGTATTGGGGGAACGTTCGATCTTGTCGAGGGCGAAGGGGATGCCCGCCTCAGCGCCGACGCCCTTCAGCCGCTCATGGATCGCGGCGATTTTCTCAGGCCCGAATTTCTTCGCCATATAGTCTCGCCGGGAGACGCCGCCTTGCGGGATGGTCGGGTCTAGCTGGAAAGGACGCCAGTTCAGCTCCACCTTCAGTTCGGGCACAAGCGCCAGCGCCTGTTCCAGCTTGCGCTTGCCCACGAAGCACCAGGGGCAGACGACGTCCGAGACAACGTCGATGGTGATGCTGGCGCGGTGATCGTCACTCATGGGTCATCCTCGTGTCAGATCGTCAGGGCGCCTGGCGCCACCATGAATCCAGTGTGAAGCCGAAGAGATGCGGCGCATAGCGCGGTGTTTGCGCGGGGTGGGCGAGCCTGGCTGAATAGGCGAACCATTGTTCCGAGGCATGGAACAGGGGCACGACATAGAAGCCTGACAATAGCACCCGATCATAGGCGCGCACCACCGTGACGAAATCCTCATGGGAGCGCGCCGCCAGCATGTCGGCGATGAGCCCGTCGATGGCGGGGGAGCGGGCGCCCGCCAGATTGAAGGAGGCTTCCTGATCGGCGCTTGTGGAGCCCCAGCGCGAGCGTTGCTCGTTGCCCGGCGAGGCCGAGGCCACCCAGGTTCCGATCATCATGTCGAATTCGAATTTCTGGCGGCGGCGCTGGTATTGCACCTCGTCCACCAGCCGCACCCGCGCCTCGACCCCGATGCGCGCCAGCGAACCCGCGAAGTTCACCGCCAGCCGCTCCTGCGCCCGGTCGCCCACCATGATCTCGAAGGCGAAGGGCGCGCCCGTCGTCTTGTTGCGCAGGGCGCCGTCGCGCACGGCGTAGCCCGCCTGATTGAGAAGCGCGAGCGCCTTGCGGGCGGTGTCGCGGTCGCGGCCCGTGCCATCGTGCTGGGGCGGCGTCCATGCGCCTTCCATGATGTCAGCGCGCACAGCGCCGGGCCAGCGGGCCAGCAAGTCGCGCTCGCGGGGGCTGGCGGGGCGGGCGCTGGAGGAAAGTTCGGAATCGTCGAAGAAGCTCTTCGTGCGCGTGTAGAGCCCGCCGAAGAGGTTCACATTGATCCATTCGAAATCGAACATATAGCTCAGCGCCTCGCGCACCCGCGCATCCCGGAACAGGGGGCGGCGGGTGTTGAAGGCGAAGCCTTGCAGGCCCTTGGGCAGGCCCAAAGCGCCGCGCTCGATCTTCATGCGGCCATCGCGGATGGCGGGGAAGTCGTAGCCGTTGCGCCAGCGCGAGGGGTTTGTCTCGTCCCGGTAATCGACGAGCCCGGCCTTGAAGGCCTCGTAGAGCGAGGTCGCGTCGCGGAAATATTCGATGCGGATCTCGTCGAAATTGTAGAGCCCCTTGCTGGTGGGCAGATCCGTGCCCCAGTAATCGGGATTGCGCTTGAGGGTAAGGCTCTGGCCCGGCTCCATGGCTGCGATGACATAGGGGCCGGAGCCCACGGGGATGGTCAGGCTCGTTTCGCTGAACCTTTCGATATCCGTGTGCTTTTGCGACAACACCGGCATCAGGGCGAGGATCAGCGGCAGCTCCAGATCGCCCGCGCCGGTCAGATCATAGCGCAGGGTCAGGTCGTCCGGCGTCTCCAGCGCCTTCACCAGGGAGAAGGCGGAGCGATATTGCGGCCGCCCCTTGCTCTTCAGGAGATCGAAGGTGAAGCGCACATCCTTGGCGGTGATCGGCGTTCCATCAGAAAAGCGCGCGCGCGGATCGAGGCGGAAGGTCACATGGGAGCGGTCGGCGTCGGTCTCGATGGTCTGTGCGATCTGGCCGTAGAGGGCGAAGGGCTCGTCCAGATTGCGCGCCATAAGCGCCTGGAAAATATTGCCATTGAGCCCCTGGGCGGTGGAGCCCGCCTTCAGGTTGAAGGGGTTGAGGCTGTCGAAGGCGCCTTGTGCGCCGATCACCAGGCGTCCGCCCTTGGGGGCCCCGGGGTTGGCGTAGGGCAGGTGGGTGAAGTCGGCCGGCAGCGCCGGGTCGCCATGCATGGCGATTCCATGGGCAGGCTCTCCGCCCAGGGCAGGGTGGAGACTTGCCGCAAACAGCGCCAGCAGAGCCCCGGCGAAGAGGCGAATCGCTCGTTTTTTCATGGCCTCAGACTAAAGAAATGCGCTTGCGTCGTCATCGTTGGCTTTTCTGCTTTGAATTGGTCTTTTTTCAGCCTGAGAACCGCTGGAAAAAGCTTCGCGAAGCAGATATGAGGGCGCTGTCAACATGTCGCCGTATTCAGGGATGAAGAGCGAACGCTTCTAGCGTCGGCTCTGATCGGCGCGGGGCGCACGGTGCGCCCGCCCGTATCATCCATTCTCGAATTGCGGCTCGCCGCAGGTCGCCGGACAGAAGATTGAAAGGAACACGCATGCCCGTTTCCATTAAGCGCATCGGCGCGGTCCTGCTGGCGGCCAGCTTATTCACCTCCGCTCAGGGCGCCTTCGCTCAGGCGCCTGCCCCCAAGCCCGCTCAGCCTGCAGCACCCAAGCCCGCTCAGCCGGCCCCGCAGCCTGCGCCCCAGGCGGCGCCCGCGCCTGCCGCCAATCAGGTGAACCTGCAGCCCTCCCAGTCCGACTGGACCAAGGTTTGCGGCAAGGATCAGGCCGCCAACAAGGAAATCTGCTACACGACCCGCGACTTCGGTCAGGCCCCCGATCAGCCTCCGGTGCTGGCTATCGCGGTTTATGACGTGAAGGGCGACGACAACCGGATTGTCCGCTTGCTCTTGCCTCCGGCTTTGCTGCTGCGTCCGGGCATCCGCTTTTCCGTGGACAAGGGCGCGGCCATCGAGGGGTCCTTCGAGATCTGTTTCCCCAACGGCTGCTTCGCTGAAGCCAAGGTGCGCGGTCCTTCGGTCGACCAGATCAAGAAGGGTTCCGCCATGAACATCTTCGTCAAGAACCAGTTCAACAATGAAATCGCCTTCGTTGTGCCCCTGGGTGGATTCGCCAGGGCCTTCGATGGGCCTCCTATTGACCCCAAGGTGCTTGAAGACCAGCAGAATCAGTTGCGTGAAGAGATGCAGAAGCGCGCTGAGGAAGAGCGCAAGCGTCTGGAAGCGCAGACCCCGGCTCCCGCTGGCGCCGCGCCCCGGTGAGGGCGCGCTGGCTAAGACCACTTTGAGCTGAAGAACAGAAAGAGCGCGCGGGGATCCGGGCGCTCTTTTTT
>CAMDOY010000292.1 GCA_945903655.1 Rhizobium sp. Q54
CGCGCTCTGCTGCGAGCGGAAGGCCCAGCCGGTCATGCGGCCTTCGAGCCAGGCGGTGACGGCGTACATGCCGATGCCCTCGATGGCCAGCACCAGCAGCCCCGCGAAGACCAGCGGCATCTGGAAGTTGGAGCCCGCCTGGGTCATCAGATGGCCCAGCCCCGCATTGGCCGCGATGGTCTCCGACACCACGGCGCCCACGAAGGCGAGGGTGATGGCGACCTTCAGGGAGCCGAAGAAATAGGGCATGGCGCGGGGAATGCCGACTTTGCGCATCACGTCGAGCTTGGAGGCGCCCAGCGCCCGCAGCACGTCTTCCAGCTCCGGCTCGATGGTGGCGAGGCCCGTGGCCACATTCACCACCACGGGGAAGAAGGAGATGAGGAAGGCCGTCAGGATGGCGGGCACCTCGCCAATGCCGAACCACAGCACCAGGATCGGCACCACCGCGACTTTCGGGATCGAGTTGAAGCCGATCATCACGGGATAGAGCCCGCGGTAGATGGTGCGCGACCAGCCCACGAAGAGCCCCAGCAGCAGGCCAAAGCCCACCGCCATCAGAAAGCCCGCCAGGGTGGTCCACAGGGTCACAAAGGCGTTCTTCATCAGGGGCGACCAGTAACGCATGGCCGCCGCATAGATTTCGGTGGGGGCGGGCAGCACGATGCTCGACACCTTGAAGAGGCGGCACGCCGCTTCCCAGAAGAGAAAGAGCCCGATGGTGAAGATCCAGGGCGCGAGGGTTTCGATCTTGCGTGTCATGCCTTGCGCACCTCCGCGATCTTGTTGCGCAAAGCCAGCACCAGCGCCGAGAATTCGGGCTCGTAGCAGACTTCCAGCTCGCGGGGCCTTGGAAAAGGCACAGTCCGCGTCTCGATGATGCGGCCAGGGCGGGCGCTCATCACATGGATGGTGTCCGCCAGAAAGGCCGCCTCGCGCAGGTCATGGGTCACCAGCACGACCGTGAAGCCCAGCCGCTGCCAGACGTCGCGCAGCACGCACCACAGTTCCTCGCGGGTGGAGGCGTCGAGCGCCGCGAAGGGCTCGTCGAGCATCAGCAGGGCGGGTTCATGGATCAGCGAGCGGCACAGGGAGGCGCGCTGCTGCATGCCGCCCGAGAGCTCCCAGGGGAAGCGGTCGCCAAAGCCGGTGAGGCCCACGGTGTCCAGCAGCTTTTCGGCGCGGCCGCGGTACTCGTCCTTCTTGGCGCGGAAGTTGGAGCGATAGGGCTCCACGATTTCCAGCGGCAGCAGGACATTGTCGATCACCGTGCGCCAGGGCAGCAGATTGGAGTTCTGGAACGCCATGCCCGCCAGCTTGACCGGCCCGGTGACCGGGGCGCCGTCCACGATCACCTTGCCGGAGGTGGGCTTCACCAGGCCGGTGACGAGCTTCATCAGGGTGGATTTGCCGCAGCCCGAGGGACCCACGACTGCGGCGAACTCACCTTTGGCGACGGAGATGCTGGTCCCCTCAAGGGCCAGCACCGGACCGGTCCGCCCGGCATAGGCCAGCGAAACGTCATCAAGAACTATCACGATATCCGTCCTCTCAGACGTTGGCGCTGGGCTTCAGCTCAGAACTTGCGCTCGGAGGCCGGGGGCAGGAACTCGGAGGTGAAGAGCTGCTCCGTGGTGGGGCGGTTCTTGAACTCGTAGGTATCGGCGATCTGGTCGATGGACTTGGCGAACCGCGCCGCATCGATGCCGCCGACGCCATTGGCCTTCACCCAGGGGGTGACCATGTTGTCGCGCAGGGCCATCTTGAGACGGTCGAGCTCGATCTTCTCGTCAGCGGTTTCGTTGCGCTTCATGACCGACTTGATGGCGGTGTTGGGATCCTTCGCGGTGTCGATGAAGCCCTTGATGGTGGCGCGCACGAAGCCCGCGACGATCTTCGGGTTCGCCTTGGCGAAGTCGGGGTTGACCATGATGGCATTGCCATAGAGCACGATGCCATGGTCGCTCATCAGCATGACCGAGATGTCCTCGGCTTTGATGTTGTTCTGCAACAGGTTGAAATAGGAGGAGAAGGAGAAGCCGGTGATGGCGTCCACCTTGCCCTGGGCCAGCATGGGCTCGCGCACGGGGAAGCCGACGTTCTCGATCTTCACCTTGGCGTCTTCGATCTTGTTGGCCTTCACGAAGGCCTTCCACTGGGCGAAGGCGCCGTCGGGGGCGGGGGCGCCGAGCACCTTGCCTTCGAGATCCCTGGGGGCCTTGATGCCGCCCTTGTTGAGGCTGACGATGGCGAAGGGCGGCACGTCATAGACCATCATGACCGCCTGGACCTTCTGCTCCGGGTTCTGATCCCGGAACTTCACCAGCGAGTTGATGTCGAAGAAGCCGAGAGGATAGGCGCCAGCGGCCACGCGGGCGATGCCCGCCACCGAGCCGGGGCCGCTGTCAATGGTCACATCAAGGCCTTCAGCCTTGTAATAGCCCTTGTCGATGGCCACGAAATAGGGGGCGGAGGGCCCCTCGAATTTCCAGTCCAGGGCGAATTTGACCGCCGTTTGTGCAGATGCCCCAAAAGAGGCGCCTACAAAAAGTGCAGCCGCCGCGCAAGCGAGCTTCAAGGTCCGAACGCTCATAGGTAAACCCTCATTTCTGGCGTCCTCCGCTTCCTGCGGCCCGGACGTGCTGGGAGGAAAGGCAAGGTCCGTACCACCAAGCATAGCGAAAGGTGGGACGTGGGCAAGGGGGGGCTGCGGATGCAGGATTCGGGCAGATCGGGCCTGCAACCAGCTGCCCCGCCCTCGCGGCGGAGTAGGCTGGGAGAGGCCGGTGAGAGGCCCCCACCGGCCAGCCCGCACTCAATGCCCGTGGTGCTTCACCGGCTCGCCCGACACCGGGAAGAAGGTCTTCAGCCAGGTCGTCACGGCCTCATGCACGCGCTCGTTGCCTTCCGCGAACATGAAATGATCCGTGCCGTAGAACAGATGCATTTCGCAATTGGTGGTGGCGCGCTTGAACATCTCGATGGTCTGGTCGGTCGGCGTCACCGAATCCACCGCGCTGTGCAGAAACAGCACCGGACGCGGGGCGATCTGGGCCACCATGTCTTCGGCGCGGAAATCATACATGCTCTGGGCGGTCTCCACGGGCATCTGGATGATGGAGCGCTCCACCACATGGCCGCGCAGATGCACGGGGATCGGCACGATGTCATAGCGCGACACCATCATGGACTTTCCGGTGGCGCGCTTGTGGGCGCGGCCATCGTCGAGCATTTTCAGGAAGCGCGCGAATTCGCCGGGCCCATTGTGCTGGTCGCGGAATTTCTTGGCGCCATTGCCCCAGCCCGAGGCCGAGATGCAGGCGGCGAAACGCTCGTCCATGCCTGAGGCGTAGACGGCGACCGCCGCGCCGAAGCTGCTGCCCATGACGCCGATGCGCGCGGGAGCGACACCGTCGAAGGCCTGCAACAGATCCAGCGCGTTGCGCGTGGCGGTGACCTGGTCGTGGCAGATCAGAAGGCCGCGCTCGCCCTCGCTATCGCCGCAGCCGGGCATGTCGAAGCGCATGGTCACATAGCCAAGCTCGTTGAACATGGCCGAGGGCGTCAGCACATTGCCCGCATTCGAGGTGCTGCCAAAGCCGTGCAGGATGATGATGGCCGGGCGCTTTTCGCCGGGGGCGACGCCCTGCGGCATAGAGATCGTTCCCGACAGGGTCAATCCGTCGGATTTGAAGCTTACGCGATGTTCCAAGGTGGTCTCTCCAGATTTAAAGATACATGTTCTTCATGTGCTCTTCGCGATAGCGAAAGCCCGCCGCTACGCCGGGCGGAAAGGCGTTGGACAGGAAGGCGACGTCTTCGGGCGTCAGCGCCACCTGGGCGGCCTCGGTGTTCTCGACCATGCGGCTGATGGTCTTGGTGCCGGGAATGGGGATGATGTCGTCGCCCTGCGCCAGCAGCCAGGCCAGCGCCACCTGTCCCCTGGTGCAGCCATGCTTGTCAGCCACTGCGCCGAGATAGCCGACCAGTTCCAGGTTCTTCGCCAGATTCTCAGGCGAAAAGCGCGGGTGGCGCAGGCGTTCGTCATCCTTGGCCAGCTCAGTGGGCACGGCGCCCGTCAGCAGCCCGCGTCCCAGCGGCGCATAGGGCACGAAGCTGATGGTGAGTTCGCGCATGGTTTTCAGCACATCCTCGGCCTGTTCACGGTAGAGGATCGAATATTCGCTCTGGATGGCGTCGATGGGATGCACCGCGTATGCCCGGCGCAGGGTGGCGGGGTTGACCTCGCACAGGCCCAGCGCCCGGATCTTGCCCTGCTCCTTCAGCCGCGCCATGGCGCCCACGGTGTCCTCGATGGGCACCAGCGGGTCGATGCGGTGCTGGTAATAGAGGTCGATCACATCGGTCTTCAGCCGCTTGAGGCTGGCTTCGCAGGCGGCCATCACATGCTCGGGCCGCCCATCGGCCACGCGCGGACCGCGTCCGTTGGTGTTGCCGAATTTGGAGGCGATGACGACGCTGTGGCGACGCCCCTCCAACGCGCGGGCGAGCAGGCTCTCGTTGTGGCCCCAGCCATATTTGTCGGACGTGTCCAGAAAATTGACGCCGATGTCGATCGCCTTGTGGATGAGGCGCACGCCCTCCTCATCGTCAGCCGGTCCATAGGAGCCAGAGGCCGAGGCGCAGCCCAGCCCCAGCGGAAAGACGCTAAGGCTGCTGCGGCCGATGGTGCGGGAGGCGATGGGGGGCTTGGTCATGGCTGGCGCTCGAAAGGCGACGCCGGCTGCGCGAGCAACCGGCGCCTTGGGTCTGTGAGGGCTCTTACTTCCAGGGCGCGGGCGTCACCACCTGCGTCTCGATCTCGAAGTGCGAGTTGAAGTGGTGATGGGTCACGTTGGTGGGCGTCGACCACGGCAGTTCGCTGTAGAAATTCATGCGCAGGAAATCCTGGCTGTCCACGGGGTCGGTGATGACGCTGTGGCCGATGCCGCGCGGGATCATGGTGACGGTGCCGGGCTTGGTGTCGGCGTTGCCCACCTCCGACATGTCCAGCGCCTCGCCCCGGAACTGGATGCGCACTTCCTCGCTGCGCAGG
>CAMDOY010000293.1 GCA_945903655.1 Rhizobium sp. Q54
GCCAGTGGCGTTTCCGGCGGGTTGTCGGCGATTTCCAAGGCTGCGCGTGCGGCGCTGCAGTCTGGCGTGCTGGGTCTTGGCGCCTTTCTTGTGATCCACAATGAGGCCAGCGGCGGCGTCATCATCGCCGCGTCGATCATGACCTCGCGGGCTTTGGCGCCGGTGGAGCAATTGATCGCCCAGTGGAAGGCTTTTGGCGCCGCCCGTCAGGGCTGGCGGCGTTTGCGGGAGCTTTTCGCCGCCTTTCCGGAGGTTGATGATCCCATGCCCCTGGATAAGCCTTGCGGCGCGCTTAGGGTGGAGGGGCTGGGCGTTGCGCCGCCGGGCGCTGATCGTTTGGTGGTGAATGGTGTGTCCTTCGAATTGAAAGCGGGCAGCGCCCTTGGGGTCATTGGCCCCAGCGCTTCGGGCAAGTCGTCCCTGGCCCGGGCTCTGGTGGGGATCTGGCGCCCGCAGCGCGGTTCGGTGCGCCTGGATGGGGCGACGCTTGATCAATGGGCGCCCGAGGTGCTGGGGCGACACATTGGCTATCTTCCTCAGGATGTGGAGCTGTTTAGCGGGACCATCGCCAGCAACATCGCTCGTTTCGATCCCAATCCCGACCCTGAGATGGTGATCCGGGCGGCCCGTCAGGCGGGTGTTCATGAGCTGATCGTTCAGTTTCCGCAGGGGTATGACACCCGCCTTGGGGAGGGGGGCGTCACGCTTTCGGGCGGGCAGCGTCAGCGTATCGCCTTGGCGCGCGCGCTTTATGGCGATCCCTTCCTTTTGGTGCTCGATGAGCCAAACTCCAGTCTGGATGTCGATGGCGAGCAGGCCTTGACGCAGGCGATCTTGAACGTGCGCCAGCGCGGTGGGATCGCGGTGGTCATGGCCCACAGGCCCAGCGCGCTCGCCGCTGTCGATCTGGTGCTCGCCATGGCGAATGGGGAGCCCAAGGGCTTCGGGCCGCGCGATGAGGTGCTTCGCAAGGTTCTGCGGCCGGTGGCTCCTGCGCCTCAGCCTGTCGCCCTGGGGACCGGCACATGAGCCCTGCCAGCAACAGAACCGCCGCTTCCATGCGGCGGGCCCTGCTGGGCGGCGCGATCGTCGCCTGCGTTCTTACCCTTGGGATCGGCGGTTGGTCCGCCACCACGGATATCAGCGGCGCGGTTGTGGCGGGCGGTGCGCTGGTGGTCGACTCCAACGTCAAGAAGGTTCAGCATCCCACAGGTGGCGTTGTGGGCGAAGTCCGGGTGCGCGAGGGCGATCGGGTCAAGGCCGGGGATATCGTGTTGCGCCTCGACGACACGCAGACCCGCGCCAATCTCGCCATTGTCACAAAGGCGCTCGATGAACTTGCCGCACGCCAGGCGCGCGACGAGGCGGAGCGGGACGCCGCCACTCAGGTGACCTTTCCGCCTGAGCTCTTGTCGCGCATAGCCGAGGCGGACGTCGCCCGCGTCGTTGATGGAGAGCGCAGGTTCTTCGAGACCCGCCGTTCCGCGCGCGAGGGGCAGGTGGCGCAGTTACGGGAGCGGATTTTGCAGCTCAAGGAGCAGATCCAGGGCCTTGAGGATCAGGTTGCCGCCAAGCAGCGGGAAATTGCTTTGATCGATGAGGAATTGAAGGGGGTGCGGGTCCTCTGGCAAAAAAATCTGATCCAGCTCGCCCGCCTGACAGCCCTTGAGCGCGACGCAGCGCGGCTTCAGGGAGAGCGCGGAGCTCTGGTCTCCAACATCGCCCAGACCCGCGGTAGAATGGCGGAGACAGAGCTTCAGATCCTGCAAATCGATCAGGATTTGCGCTCCGAAGTGAGCAAGGATCTGGCTGAAATTCGGTCCAAAACCTCGGAATATGTGGAGCGGAAGGTGGCTGCCGAGGATCAGCTGCGGCGCATCGAGATCCGCGCGCCGCAAGATGGGGTGGTCCACCAACTGACCGCGCATACGGTGGGGGGCGTGATTTCGCCCCAGGGCGAACCCATCATGCTGATCGTGCCCGAGGCGGACGCGCTCAGCGCCGAGGTCAAGATCGCGCCACAGGATATTGATCAGGTCCGGATCGGCCAATCCGCCATTGTGCGTTTTGCCGCCTTCAACCAGCGCACCACCCCTGAACTGGAAGGTGAGGTCACCCGCATTTCCGCAGATGTGAGCTTGGATCAGAAATCCGGCGTGAGTTATTACACGCTGCGGATCAATATGCCCGAGACTGAGATTGAGCGTCTGAAGGGATTGCGGCTCGTGCCAGGCATGCCGCTGGAGACCTTTATCCGCACCGGCGACCGAACGGTCCTGTCCTATCTCATCAAACCCTTGACGGATCAGATCAACAAAACCTGGCGGGAGAGATGACGGGCGCCGTCAGGCCCCCGTATGCTCGCGCCAGAACCGCGCCGCCCCCGCATGGAGCGGGACGTCCATGGGCGTCGATTCCGTCTCCGTGAAGAGCTCCGCAACGCCGCGGTACTCAGGTTCCCAGACGATTTCCGCCTCCCGCGCCACAGCCGCCCGGGCGGCCTTGTAGGCGAGATCGTCGGGAAAATCGGCGCGCGCATAGAGCGGCCAGCCGCTGTAGTCGATGCACCAATGATCCTCCGGTGCGCCCCAATAGCCCTTGCGCAAAAGCACGCGCCGCCATCCCAACGTGCTGAGATAGGCGAAGTGGTCGGGCTCCAGATCCACGAAGCGCAGGCCTCCCTTGACGGCCATGTCGAGCCAGATGGGGAGCCCCTCGTCGAAGATGGCGTCGAGCTCGCCCGCATTCAGCGCCGAGACGCGCCGGGGATCAGCCGGCGCCCCGGTGAGATTGAGCTTGCCGCCCCAGGACACGATATCGGCCAGGCTGAAGCCATAAAAGGCCAGCGCCTGATCGATGAAGACCCGTGTGGAATGGGTCACATCCTCCTTGACCGAGACATGCAGGGGATATTTCTTGTCCTTGACGTCCTTGAGCGATTTCAGACCCGTTTTAGGATGGATCATGAAAACGAAGCGGTCAAAGCTGGGGTAATTGGCGATGATGCGCAGGGGCAGGGGCTGCTTGAACAGCCCGACGCCCCGCACAGCCTGGGTAAGAAAGGCCGAGGGGTTCACCATGGCCATCTCAAGCCCGCCGCGCGCCACATCCAGAGCCAGAATGGGCGAGCCCGTGCCCATGCGCATGGCAGGACGCCAGGCCTCGCCAGAGCCATTGCCGATGCTGATGCACATGTCCCGGTCACCGCCATAGGGCGTTTGGGGGTCGCCAGCCACATCGAGGCCGATTTCCCAGAGGAACTTTGCACGCCGGAAATTGGCGCCGCGTGGAAGTGGCTCAGGCATGGACGTCCTCCCTTTTCCGGCCATGCTGCCACGGGACAGGCGCGGGCTCAAGCGAGACTGTCGGTCCGGGTTGGATGAGACAGCGGCCTGCTAAAGGCCCGCCGCCCGCGCCAGCCGTTCCGCATCCAGGATCCGCACGCCGTCGGGAATCACGGCGATGATCTTGCGCTGGGCCAGCTTGGTCATGGTTCGGCTGACGGTTTCCAGGGTCAGGCCGAGATAGTCGCCAATGTCCTGTCGCGTCATGGGCAGGTCGATCCGCGAGGTCAGGCCCTGCAGGGGCGCCCAGCGGTCGCGAAGGTGCAGCAGGAAGGCGGCGACCTTTTCCTCCGCGCTGCGTCGCCCAAGCAGGAGCATATGGTCTTGCGCAAGCACAAGCTCCTGCGAAAAGGTTTCAAAAACCTGACGCATCAGGTCCGGCGTGCGGTTGAGCAGATCCGCAAAGCGGACCCGGTCGAACCGGCGCAGGACCACGGGGGTGAGAGTGGTCGCCGTAAACCCGTTCGCCGATTGCATGGGAAGGCCAAGAAAATCTCCCGAAACAGCGATGCCTATGACCTGGCGTCGCCCATCCCTCAGGAGCTTGGAGAGCAAAACCGATCCGCTATCGAGGCTCCAGACGGCGTCGGCCCGGGCGCCTTCCGCAAAGACCGTGGTCTTTGCGCAAAGCCTGATCTGTCGCGACATCTCGGCCAGCTCAAGATCAACGTGACCATCACAAACAGGCGCTTGGCGCCCCATCCCCTGATGAGGATCCAGCTGGCGCGCACAGGGGCTTGACGGCGCTAGGTCAAGCATGGAGCCTCCTGAATCATCTGGACGGAAAGGCAGGATATGACACCACAGCGGATCCTGCGACGCCCGAAGGCCAACAGCCCCCCGACCGGTGCAGCCTCATGGCTCCCGTCCCGCCCGGAAACACCAAACCGCCAAGTCCGACTAGACATCCCGCCTCCTGCGAAGATCACACACCTCCCCGACAACGGCGGCAGGGGCCGTCGAGTTGCGTTTGGTTGAAAGTTCACTGAACGCCGCAGTTGAAAACGAGACCCTGTTGCGCGATTCACCAGAGACTGCTAGCTCAGGGAAGCTCAAGGGCAAGCCGGTTTAGCTCAGTTGGTAGAGCAACTGATTTGTAATCAGTAGGTCGAGGGTTCGATTCCTTCAACCGGCACCAGCAACTAATTGGAATCATGAGACTTTTAGCTGATTGGGCCAGCTAGGCCGCAGCCTTATAAAGGCCTATAAAAACTTTTCAGAATATTCGACCCATCACCCCCAGTTTCGGTGGACCACTAAAATACTTGACCGCTGCTATAACGTTCCAATTGGAACCGCGTGAGCAACTGCATGGGAATGGTGAAGCAGCTGCGCTTCATCACATGCCACTGGACCATTGATGGAAAAAAAGCCGTCACAAGCTTCAACTGCACCCGGTATTTTCATTTACAGATTCCAGAAAGCCGCCTAACTGGCATTGCTGTGCTCAAACAAGGAGACCAGCTATGAACCACCTCAAGTCACTCAACTTCACCATCCTTCCTTCCCGAAATCACGACCCAATGCTGATGCGCCGCGTTCGGCTTATCGAGCGGCTGGAAGAACAGCGTCGGCTGGCGCAGGACCCGACACTGGCACCCATCGTCAAGCGTTGGAAGAAGACCGCAGACGGCAGCAAAGCGCTCGTAGACCACTATCGGCGGCTGACCCCTTGGTGGCGTGCCGACGCTGCTGGAAAC
>CAMDOY010000294.1 GCA_945903655.1 Rhizobium sp. Q54
CGGAGAGCCCGGGCGGTTGCTGCGGGCGGTCGCAACCGCGCCGCCTGCGCCCACCAGCATGCCGGCTATGGCGATGATCTGCGCCTTGGCCATCTCCGCATGGAGGCCCGCCAGATGGCCGCCTGCGATATGGCCGGTCTCGTGGGCCAGCACGCCGATGATCTCGCTGGGCGCCTTGGCCTCCATGATCGCGCCCACATTGACGAAGATCTTGCGGCCATTGGCGACGAAGGCGTTGAAGCTGCGGTCGCCGATGAGGATGATCTTGGTGGCGCCGCCGTTGACGCCTGCAGCCCTGAAAATGGGTGTGGCGTAATCACGCAGCAATTGCTCGGTCTCGGCGTCGCGGATGACGCCGGGCATATTCTGGCCTGCGCCGGGCTCTTGCGCGCGGGCTGCGGGGGCCATGGCGGTGACGAGGGCGAGCGCCATGGCGGTCAGACGCGCTGGCGTCAGCGCCGCCTTGCTGATAGGGGTCCGTTCAACCACCTGAATCATAAACCTCATCCTGTCCCGTCACCCCACAAGGGAAGCGCGTGCATTATGGCGTTAACTTGGCGCAGGTGCGAGAAGCAAGTTGATGAAGCGCCCGCGAAGGACTGAAATGTCTGAATCCCCATCTGAATTCGAGCCCTCCCGCCGCAGCGCCGTCGCCGCCTTTCTCGCCCTGGATGTGCTGGGCGCGGCGGGCGCGCTGGAGCGAGCGGGGCGCGATATCGTGCATCTGGAGCTGGGCGAGCCCGGCGCCCCCTCGCCGCGTCCAGTGCTGGAGGCCGCGCGGGCGGCTCTGGATCTGGGCCGCATCGCTTACACCGAATCGCTGGGCCGGCCCTCGCTGCGGGCGCGGATAGCCGCCCATTATCAGCAGACCCATGGGGTCGCGGTGGACCCCGCGCGCGTGGTGGTGACCACGGGCTCCTCGGCGGGCTTCATTCTGGCTTTTCTGGCCCTGTTCGACGTCGGCGCCCGGGTGGCCGTGGCCGCGCCGGGATACCCCGCCTATCTCAACATCTTTCAGGCCCTGGGCCTCGAGAGCGTGTCGCTGGAGACCGGCCCCGAGACGGGCTACGTCGTCACCGCCAAAATGATCGAGGAGGCCCATGCCAAGACGCCCCTCAAGGGCGTGCTGCTCATGAGCCCCTCCAATCCCTCGGGCGTGATGATGAAGGAGGCGGAGTTGAAGGCCGTCTGCGAGACCTGCGACCGGCTGGGCATCCGTTTCATTTCCGATGAGATCTACCATGGCCTGACCTATGAGCGTCCGGCCTCCACGGCGCTGGCCTTTTCGTCAAATGTGGTGGTGGTGAATTCCTTCTCGAAATATTTCTGCATGACCGGCTGGCGCATCGGCTGGCTGGTGCTGCCGGAAAATATGGTTCGGCCCGTGGAGCGGCTGCAACAGAGCCTGTCGATTTCCGTGCCCTATCTCAGCCAGATCGGCGCCGAGGCGGCCTTTGATGCGGTGGAGGAGCTGGAGCTGGTGAAGGCGGGTTATGCGCGCAACCGCGCCTTGCTGCTGAATGAATTGCCGGGCATGGGCCTGGGCGATTTTCACCCCGTCGACGGCGCCTTTTATGTCTATGTGGATATCAGCCGCTTCACCAACGACTCCGGCGATTTCTGCCGCCGCCTGCTGCACGAAGGCGGCGTCGCCGCCACCCCCGGCCTCGACTTCGACCGGGCGCGCGGACACCGCACCATGCGGCTCTCCTTCGCAGGCAGCGAAAGCGCTGTGCGCGAGGGTGTGACGCGGATCGGGCGCTGGTTGAAGGTGGGGTGAGACACCTCAAGCATTAAGCCCCCAAACGAAAACGGCGCCCGAGGGCGCCGTTCTGCATTTAGCCGCCGAAGCTCTGCTTGGCGCGCTGCCACCAGCCGGACCGCTTGGGGCGGTTGGGGTCGATGGGCGCCTCGGGCAGGGGCGGTGGGGTTTCGCGAACCGGCGCTGGCTCGGGGGCGGGCGCCTCGGCGACGACCGGCTGCGGGGCGACAGCGACTGGGGCTTCCACCGGGGCCTGGGCGACCACCGGCGCCGGGATTTCCGCGTGGGGCTCCACATGCACATGGGGCTGCGCGAAGGCGGGGGCTTCGATCTCGACCGGCGCTACGGGGCTTTCCACGGCGGGGGCGAAATCATCGGCGGGGCCTGCGATCAGCGGGGCGCCCTCTTCGACGCTCCCGGTCTCGCTGGCGGCCTCGCCCTCGCCATCTTCATGCTCGCGGCGGCGATTGCGTCCGCCACGGCGCGAGCGGCGGCGCCGACGGCCAGCCTCTTCGCCATTGCCCTCGGCGTCGAAGCCTTCGGCCTCCGCCTCGTCGCTGTCGCCATCGGAGACCGTGGCCTCGGCCAGGCTGCCGGGAATGTCGCCAGCGATTTCAGCCATCATCGCCATGCGGTTGTCCGAGGGCTGCGGCGCGTCGCTCGGCAGGAAGCCGCCTTCGCGATCATTGCGACCGCCTCTGCGGCGACGGCGCCGACGGCGGCGGCGCGCTTCGGCCTCCTTGCCGGTCTCGCCGGGCACTTCGCCCTCGGAGTCCGAATCGCCATCGCCCTCGGCGCTGTCATCAGCCTCCTCGGCCTCCTCCTCCTCGATCTCCTCCACTTCTTCCTCGATGTCCTCGGGGGTGATGGAGTCGATGCGCACCAGATCCGAGCGGCGCAGCTCGGGGGGCGGGGAGGCGAGGTCGCCGCGCTCGAGCGCGTGGTGGACTGTGCCCGTCAGGGTTTCGTCGCCAGCCACCATGATCGAGACGCCGAAGCGGGCCTCGATGTCATGCAGATGGCTGCGCTTCTGGTTGAGGATATAGAGCGCCACTTCGCTGCGGGCGCGCACGATGAGATTGTATTGCGCGTTCTTGATCAGCGCGTCTTCCAGCACGCGCAGGATATGCAGCGCGATGGAGGCGACCGAACGCATCATGCCCGAACCCGCGCAATGCGGGCACACGATGGTCGAGCCTTCCAGCACGCCGGTGCGGATGCGCTGGCGGGACATTTCGAGCAGGCCGAAATGGGAGATGCGACCGACCTGGATGCGCGCCCGGTCGTTCTTCAGCGCTTCCTTGATGCGCCGCTCCACAGCCCGGTTGTTGCGGTTCTCCTCCATGTCGATGAAATCGACCACGATGAGGCCCGCAAGATCGCGCAGGCGCAGCTGGCGGGCCACCTCGTCGGCGGCCTCCAGATTGGTGCGCACGGCGGTGTCTTCGATATTGTGCTCGCGGGTCGAGCGGCCCGAGTTCACGTCGATGGCGACGAGCGCTTCGGTCTGGTTGATGACGATGTAGCCGCCTGATTTCAGGGTGACCGCATTGGAGAACATGGCGTCCAGCTGCGCCTCGACGCCAAAGCGCGCGAAGATGGCCTGCGGCTCGCGCCAGGGCAGCACATTCTTCACATGGGTGGGCATGAGAAGCCGCATGAAGTCCTTGGCTTCACGATAGCCCTCGTCGCCCGCGACGATCACATCGTCGATGTCCTTGTTGAAGAGGTCGCGGATGGAGCGCTTGATGAGCGAGCCCTCTTCATAGACGAGGCTCGGCGCCGTCGACTTGAGGGTGAGTTCGCGCACGGTCTCCCACATGCGCAGCAGATATTCGAAGTCCCTGCGGATCTCCTGCTTGGTGCGGCTGGCGCCGGCGGTGCGCAGGATGACGCCCATGCCCTCCGGCACTTCCAGATCCTGAGCGAGCTCCTTCAGGCGCTTGCGGTCGGTGGCGTCGGTGATCTTGCGAGAAATGCCGCCGCCGCGCGCGGTGTTGGGCATCAGCACGGAATAGCGACCGGCGAGCGACAGATAGGTGGTGAGCGCCGCGCCCTTGTTGCCGCGCTCTTCCTTCACGACCTGGACGAGCAGCACCTGACGGCGCTTGATGACTTCCTGGATCTTGTACTGGCGGCGCATGCGCGGGGCGCGATAGGGCATCTCTTCGAGGGCGTCGCCGCCGAGTTGCTCGACAACCTCCGCCTCTTCGTCATTCTCCTCGTCGTCCTCGTCCTCATCAGGCTCGGGATCGTCCTCGTGCTCGTGACGGGCCTCCATGGGCTGGTCGTCATGATGCTCGTCGTGGTGATCATGCGGCTGATCGTCGTGAGCCGCTTCAGCCTCGACAGCGTGGGTCTCATGGGCCGGGCTTTCGACGGGCTCGGCGACCTGTTCCGCCGCAGGCTCGACCGGATGCTCAGGGGCGGCCTCAGCCGGTGCTTCGGCGTGATGTTCGACGTGATGCTCTACTTGGGGCTGCGCGTCCCCATGGCTTTCCACCTCGGCGGGCGCCTCATGGCCATGGCCGTGATCTTCTGCGGCGAATTCGGCGCCTTCGTGCTGGGCCTCATGGGCCTCGCCATTGACCTCGGCCTCGCCTGACACGCTCTCGTCGCGGCCATTGCGGCGCTTGGGACGCTCGTTGCGGCGGCGGCGGCTGGTGCGGCGGGGAGAACGCTCCTCATCCTCTTCCTGCTCGTGGGCGCGGGCCTCATCGTCAAGCAGGGCTTGCCGGTCGGCGACGGGGATCTGGTAATAGTCCGGATGAATTTCCGAGAAGGCGAGGAACCCGTGACGGTTGCCGCCGTAGTCCACGAAGGCGGCCTGGAGCGAAGGCTCCACCCGCGTCACCTTCGCCAGATAGATGTTGCCGCGCAGCTGTTTCTTGGTCGCGGACTCGAAGTCGAATTCTTCTACGCGGTTCCCGCGCAGCACCACAACCCGAGTCTCCTCGGGATGGGATGCGTCGATAAGCATTTTGTTGGCCATGTGAAACTCTTTGAGCCGGAGCCGGCTTCACCGTCGCGCCTATCCAGTGGGACAGAGCCTCGGCCCGTCCTTGTGGAGGGCGGCGAGGCGGCGAAGGGGGCAAGGGCGATGTCAGGTGAGAGGATACGCAGATCCAGTCCGGCGAGACGCTTGAGCGCGCCGGGACGGGAGCTTGCGCGATTGTGGAAGATGGCGGCGGAGCCGCTTAAGCATGTGCTGATCGCGATCAACGTGTCGGCGCAGGCGTCAAGCCGACTGTCGCGCCGGGCGTTGCGCGCCGGGCGATA
>CAMDOY010000295.1 GCA_945903655.1 Rhizobium sp. Q54
GAAGGCGCCCGCCAATTGGAGGCGACCCTGTTTCGCACCGATGGCGCCGTGCGGCGTATTTCCGCCGCCTCCAGCCGCCCCCTGCGCGATGGGGAGGCCATCAGCCGCCTGTTTCGCGAGCGCATCAAGGCCGCTGGCGAGGCGCGCGACGAGGACCCGCTCGACAGCGGCTATGGCTTTGATCTGATGCGGCTGGCGGCGCTCGAAGTCGAGACGCTGGGCGCCCGGCAGGAGGCGCTGGGGCGGCAGGATTTCGCGCCTCTCATCAATCTCGACCCCGCCCCCATGCCCGCCAAGCGCCGCGCGGTCGCCAATGGCATGGCGCAGGCAGTGGACGACGAGGTGGCCGATCTCATCGACCGGCTGGGGGCGCGGCTCGGCCTGCGGCAGGTGATGCGCCTTGTGCCGCAGGACGCCCATCTGCCGGAATTCGCGGTCAGTTTCGAGCCTGCGGCGCAGATGCGCGGCGGAAGCCATGCCCTGTGGGCGCGCCAGCCGCCCTTGCCCCGCCCCATCCGCATGTTCGAGCGGCCCGAACTGGTGGAGACCATGGCCGAGGTGCCCGATGGGCCGCCGCTACGCTTTCGCTGGCGGCGCGTGATGCACGAGGTCGTGGCCATCGAGGGGCCGGAGCGCCTGTCCTCCCAATGGTGGCGGCAGGAGGCCCACGCCCTCACCCGCGATTATTTCCGCGTGGAGGACCGGGAGGGCCGCCGTTTCTGGATGTATCGCGAGGGGCTCTACGGCATCGAGGGGCCGCGCCCGCGCTGGTTCATGCAGGGGCTGTTTGCGTGACGCCATGACGGGGTTCATAGAGTTCGGCGTCGCCAGCAATTTCACCTTCCTGCGCGGCGCCTCCCATCCCGAGGAGCTGATGGCGCAGGCCATCGCGCTGGGGCTGGACGGGATCGGCCTCGCCGACCGCAATTCGGTGGCGGGCGTGGTGCGCGCCCATGTCTATCTGCGCGAGAACCGCGAACAGGCCGGGCACTTCCGCTATTTCTGCGGCGCGCGGCTGGTGTTCTGCGACGGCACGCCCGACATCCTCGCCTATCCGCAGGATCGCGCGGCCTGGGGGCGGCTGACGCGGCTGCTCACGCGCGGCAACCTGCGCGCGCAAAAGGGCTCGTGCCTGCTGCGCTTCGAAGATGTGCTCGACTTCTGCGAGGGCCTGCGCTTCGCCGTGATGCCCGCAACCAGCCATGAGGCGGGGGAGGAGATCGACGAGGCGCAGGCCTCCACGCGCATTCTGGCGCTGGCGAAGGCGGCGCGCAGGCGCGTGTGGCTGGCGGCCTCCATGCTCTATGGCGTGCATATGCGGCGCGATCTGGCGGCGCGCGTGGCCCTGTCGCGAGAGCTGCGCCTGCCCCTGCTCGCCACCAATGACGTGATGATGCACAGCCCGCAGCGGCGCGCGCTGGCCGATGTGGTGACATGCATCCGCGAAGGGACGCCCATCGACGAGGCCGGGCGCCTGCTGCATGTGAACGCCGAGCGGCATCTGAAAACACCGGGCGAAATGGCGCGCATTTTCGAGGAGGCGCCGCAGGCCGTAGAGCAAAGCCTGCGCTTCGCCGATGGACTCACCTTCAGCCTCGATGATCTCAGCCACGATTATCCCGATGAACTGCGCGAGGGCTTCGCCAGCCAGCAGGAGGCGCTGGAGACATTCGCATGGGAGGGCGCGCGCGCGCGTTATCCTGACGGGCCGCCTCCCCATGTGGAGGCCTCGATCCGGCACGAACTCGCCATCATCGCGCAGCTCGGTTATGCGGCCTATTTTCTGACTGTGCATGACATCGTGCGCTTTGCGCGGGGGCGCGGAATTCTGTGTCAGGGGCGCGGCTCGGCGGCCAATTCCACCATCTGCTTTTGCCTGGGCATCACCGAAGTCGATCCGACCAAACATGCGCTTTTGTTCGAGCGGTTCATCTCGGCCGAACGGCGCGAACCGCCCGACATTGATGTGGATTTCGAGCATGAGCGGCGCGAGGAGGTGATGCAATATATCTATGCGCGCTATGGGCGCGAGCGGGCGGGCCTCACCGCCGCCGTCATCACCTATCGCGCGCGCTCCTCCACCCGCGAGGTCGCCAAGGTCTTCGGCTTCAGCGAGAGCGAAATAGCAGCATTATCGGCCACCATCGCGGGCTGGTGGTCGGGGGCGGTGAACCTCGATGAATTGCGCAAGATCGGCTTCGATCCTGGGGAACACAGGCTCGCGCTGGCGCTGGACCTGTCGCGTGAATTAGCGGGCTTTCCGCGCCATCTGTCCCAGCATACGGGCGGCTTCGTCATCACGCGCTCGCGGCTGGATGAGGTCGTGCCCATCGCCAACGCGGCCATGGAAAACCGCACCACCATCGAATGGGACAAGGATGATCTCGACGCCCTGGGCATTCTGAAGATCGACGTGCTGGCGCTGGGCATGTTGAGCGCCCTCAAGCGGGGCTTCGACCTCTACGAGAAACACTATGGCGCGCGCCTGACCCTCGCCACCATCCCTTCCGAGGATCCCGCCACCTATCGCATGATCCAGCGCGCCGATACGGTGGGCGTGTTCCAGATCGAGAGCCGCGCGCAGATGTCCATGCTGCCGCGCCTCAAGCCGAAGGAATTCTACGATCTCGTCATCGAGGTCGCCATCGTGCGCCCCGGCCCCATTCAGGGCGACATGGTGCATCCCTATCTGCGGCGCCGCCAAGGCTTCGAGCGCGTCACCTATCCGTCAAAGGAGCTGGAGGAGGTGCTGGGGCGCACTCTTGGCGTGCCGCTGTTTCAGGAACAGGCGATGAAGATCGCCATTGTCGCCGCAGGCTTCACGCCCAGCGAGGCTGATAAATTGCGCCGGGCCATGGCGACCTTCAAGCGCGTGGGCACGATCCACACCTTCTTCGCCAAGATGGTCGATGGCATGCTCGCCCGGGGATACACGCGCGAATTCGCCGAGCGTTGCTTCAAGCAGATCGAGGGCTTCGGCACCTATGGTTTTCCCGAAAGCCATGCGGCCTCCTTCGCTTTGCTGGTCTATGCCTCCGCCTGGATGAAATGCCGCTACCCCGATGTCTTCGCCTGCGCCTTGCTCAACTCGCAACCCATGGGCTTTTACGCCCCCGCCCAGATCGTGCGCGACGCCCGCGAACATGGGGTGGCGATGCGCCCGGTGGACATCAACGACAGCGATTGGGACTGCACGCTGGAGCCCCTCGAGATCGCCCCCACCGAGCGCCTGCACTATCGCCACGCGGATATGGCTGACGACATCGGCACGCGCTGCGCGGTGCGGCTGGGCTTTTGCGAGATCAAGGGCGCGCGGGTCGACGACATGCGCCGCATCGCGGCGCTGCGCGGGCGGGGCTATGATTCCGTGCGTGATCTGTGGCTGCGCACGGGCCTCTCGCCCGCCGTGCTGGAGCGGCTCGCCAGCGCCGACGCCTTCCGGTCTCTGGGGCTTGATCGGCGCGACGCGCTCTGGGCCGTACGCGGCCTCAACCGCGCGGGAGACAAGGATGACCTGCCCCTCTTCGCCGCCGCCGCTGGCGCCGAGCGCGAGCCTGACGCGGCCCTGCCGCCCATGCCACCGGGCGAACAGGTGGTGGAGGATTATCGCCATCTCTCCCTGTCCCTGAAGGCCCACCCCATCGCCTTCCTGCGCAAATATCTGGCGGCCAAGCGCATCCTGCGCTGCGAGGATCTGGCCGCGCCCCGGCCCATGCCAAAGGTGAGCGTGGCGGGCCTCGTGCTGGTGCGCCAGCGGCCGGGCTCTGCCAATGGGGTGATCTTCATGACCCTGGAAGACGAAACCGGCGTCGCCAACGCCATCGTCTGGCCCAAGATCTTCGAGCAGAACCGGGCGGTGGTGCTGGGCGGGCGCTTCGTGGCCATCACCGGGCGTGTGCAGAACGAGGCGGGAGTGATCCATATGGTGGCCGACAGTTTCGAGGATCTGACGCCCATGCTGGGCTTGCTGTCTCAAGAGGGCGTGCAACTCTCCAACCTCGCCCACGCGGATGAACTGCGCCACCCCCAGGACCGCCCCAAGCAATACGACCGGGCGCAGCGTCTGGCGCTGGCGGCGGAGGCGTCTGTCATGCCGAGAGGCCGCAACTTCCACTGAGCGCCCGTCCGGCCTATGCTGGCCTCAGGTGAGGAAAGCCATGACCGAAAAACCCGACGATATTCCATACGACAAGCAGCCCTACAGGGCTGGCGAAGTGGTTGAAGTCTCGCCCCTGGTGCGGCGGCTCATCGCGCCCAATGGCGGGCCCTTCACCTTCACGGGCACCTGCACCTATCTGGTGGGGCGCGGGCGTCTCGCGGTGATCGATCCCGGGCCGGAGGACGAGGCGCATCTGGCCGCCATCCTGCAGGCGGCGCAGGGCGAGACTGTGGCCCATATTCTCGTCACCCATACCCACCGCGATCACTCCCCCGGCGCAAGGCGCCTGCGGGAGCTGACGGGGGCGCCGATTCTGGGCTGCAAGCCCCATGTCACCATCGAACACGCGCCCTCGGGCCGCCTCGACGCCAGCCACGATCTCGACCATCACCCCGATGAGGTCATGGAAGATGGCGAGGTGTTGAAAGGCGACGGCTATACCCTCTCCGCCGTCCACACCCCCGGCCACGCCTCGAACCATCTGTGCTTCGCCTTGGCCGAAGAGAACGCGCTTTTTTCCGGCGATCATGTGATGGCCTGGTCCACCACCATCGTGGGACCGCCCGATGGGCACATGAGCGACTACATGGCCTCGCTGGACAAGCTGCGGGCGCGGGCGGACGCCATCTACTGGCCCGGCCATGGCGGGCCGGTGCGCGATCCCCAACGCTTCGTGCGGGCGCTGGCGGGCCATCGACGCTATCGCGAGGGCGCCATCGTCACCGCCATCAACGCAGGCCTCGACACGATCCCCGCCATCGTGGCGAAGATCTATGATGGGCTTGATCCGCGCCTCACGGGCGCAGCGGGCCTCTCCGTGCTGGCGCATCTGGAGGATCTGGTGGCGCGGGGCCTGGTGGATGCGGGCGGACCTGCCACC
>CAMDOY010000296.1 GCA_945903655.1 Rhizobium sp. Q54
CCGAGCAGGTCAGCGCCACGGGCACAACCAGCGTCAGCGGTCCCGGCCAGAAGGCCTCAGCCAGAGCGCGGGCGTCGGCGTTGAAGATCCCTTCGCGTTCCGCAGCCTTCAGGTCCGTCACATGGGCGATGAGCGGGTTGAAGGAGGGCCGCCCCTTGGCCGCATAGATGCGCGCCACCGCCTCGCCGCTGGTGGCGTCGGCGCCCAGCCCGTAGACGGTCTCGGTGGGAAAGGCGATGAGCCCGCCAGCGGCGAGCACGCGCGCGGCCTCGCTGACGCCAGCGGGCGCGGACAGAGGGCGGGTTTCGATGTTAGACGGCAGTTGCATTGCGGCGCGGCGGCCTTTGCCCGAGAATTGGTCCATAGGAGCTTCGCGCCCTTCATAGCCGCAAGCGCGGGGGCGGGCGATGGTGATTTGGAGGTTGAGATGACTTTTCGCGCCCCCGTGGACGATCTGCTCTTCGTGATGACCCATGGCGCGGGCCTCGCCCAGGGGCTTGAGAACGGCGTCTATCACGACCTCGAAGACGGCATGGCCGCGACCCTGCTGGCGGAGGCGGGCAAATTCGCCGAGTCGGTCATCGCCCCCATAAACCGCGCAGGCGACACGCAGGGCGCCACGCTGGCCAATGGCGTCGTCACCACCGCGCCCGGCTGGGTCGAGGCCTATGGCCATTGGCGCGAGGGCGGGTGGAACGGGGTCTGCGCGCCCATCGAGCATGGCGGCATGGGCCTGCCCCATCTCCTGCAGGCGGCCTGCCTCGACATGTGGAACGGCGCCAACATGGCCTTCACCCTCGCGCCCCTGCTCACCTTCGGCGCCATCGACGCTCTGACCGCGCATGGCTCGCCCGAGTTGCAGGAGCGCTGGCTGGGCAAGCTCGTCAGCGGCGAATGGACCGCCACCATGAATCTCACCGAGCCCCAGGCGGGCTCGGATCTCGCCGCGCTGCGCTCACGCGCCGAGCGGGCGGCGGATGGGACCTATCGCGTCTTCGGGCAGAAGATCTACATCACCTATGGCGAGCACGACATGACGGACAATATCGTCCATCTCGTGCTGGCCCGCTTGCCGGACGCGCCTGCGGGCACGCGCGGCATTTCGCTGTTTCTCGTGCCGAAGTTTCTGCCGGGCGCCGATGGGTCGCCGGGCGCGCGCAACGATCTGCGCTGCACGGGCCTTGAACACAAGATGGGCATCCACGGCTCGCCCACCTGCTCCATGTCCTTTGGCGATAACGAGGGCGCCATTGGCTGGCTCATCGGCGAGGAGAACAAGGGCCTCGCCTGCATGTTCACCATGATGAACGCCGCGCGTCTCGCGGTGGGGTTGCAGGGCGTGGGGATCGGCGAGCGCGCTTTCCAGCAGGCGCTGGCCTTCGCCATGGAGCGGCGGCAGGGCAAGTCGGCGCGTCACACGGGCGAAGGCATGTCGCCCATCGTGCATCATTCCGATGTCCGGCGCATGCTGATGACCATGAAGGCGCTGACGCAAGCCGCCCGCGTGATCTGCTACATGACGGCCAACGCCATCGATCTCGCCAATCGGCGCCATCACGACCCCGCGCGACATCTGGCGGCTGAACGCGCGGCCTTGCTGACGCCAGTTGCGAAAGCCTTCGCCACCGACATCGGCAGCGAGGTGGCTTCGCTCGGCGTGCAGATCCATGGCGGCATGGGCTACATTGAGGAGACCGGCGCCGCCCAGCATCTGCGCGACGCCCGCATCGCCGCTATTTACGAGGGCACGAACGGCGTTCAGGCCATTGATCTGGTCCTGCGCAAGATCTCCTTCGAGCGCGGCTCGGCCTTTCGTCTGGAGATGGAGGAGATGCGCTGGATCGTTGAGCAGGCGAAGGCTGCGGGCGTGCGTTTCACGGATATGGCGACGCGGCTTGATGACACGCTGGATGGGCTGGAAGCTGCGGCGGCCTATCTTCAGCAGATCTCCCGGTCTGAGGTCCTCGCGGGCGCGACCCCCTTCCTGCGCCTCTTTGCGCTGGCGCGGGGCGGCACGGGCCTTGCCGCGCTTGCGTTGGCGGCGCAGCGCGAGGATCCCTCCGATCCCGCCGGGCGGATCACGCTGGCGCAATTCTTTGCGCAGAACATCGCTTCCGGCGCTCGAGCGCTGGAAACGGCTATTGTGCAAGGCCATGAATCGGTGCTTGAATCCGACGCCGCGTTGGGGATTTCGGTGTAAGCCTTCCCCTGGCGGGGCGCGGCCTTGCTGCTAGGGGAATGGTGCATGAACGAGAATTTGAGCGGCGAGACCCTGAGCGGTGAGACCCTGCACGGCAAGACGCTCTTCATCACGGGCGCCACGCGCGGCATCGGGCTCGCCATCGCCCTGCGGGCGGCGCGCGATGGCGCCAATGTGGTCATCGCCGGGCGCAGCATCGAGCATAATCCCAAACTGCCCGGCACCATCTTCACCGCCGCCGCTGAAGTCGAGCAGGCCGGCGGCGTCGCCCTGCCGCTGCGGGTCGATCTGCGCGACGAACCGCAGGTGCGCGCGGCCCTGGCGGAGGCGGCCAAGCGGTTTGGCGGCATCGACATCGTCGTGAACAACGCGGCCTCCATGACGCTCGCGGACACGCACCATATCGACATGGCCCGCTTCGACATGATGCATCAGGTGAACGTGCGCGGCGCCTTCATGGTCTCGAAATTCGCGCTGCCCCTGCTTGAGGCGTCCTCCAATCCGCATATCCTGATGATCTCGCCGCCGCTGGATCTGCGCGAAAAGTTCTTCGCCGCGCATACCCCGTTTTCCCTATCGAAATTCGACATGAGCATGATGGCGCTGGGCCTCGCCGCCGAGTTGCGTTCGAAGGGCGTGGCGGTCAACGCCCTGTGGCCGCGCACCTTTATCTCCACGCCGGGCATTCCCCATGTGCCGCAGGGACAGGACAATCTGCGCATCTCGCGCAAGCCCGAGATCATGGCCGACGCCGCCCATGTCATTCTGACGCAAGCAGCCAAGGATTACACAGGCAAGTTCCTGATCGATGAAACCCTGCTCGCCGAACACGGCGAGACCGCGTTCGAGAAATACGCCATCGACGACAACGAGCCCTTGGCGAGCGGTTTTCTCTATGGGCCTCCCCGCCCGGCTCCGGCGCGTAGCCCCAAACCCGTCGCGGCGGAGGTCTGAGCTTGCGAAGGCGGGGCGCGGGGCCTATCTGAAACCCATGTGTGGACGCCTCGCCATCACCCTGCCGCCCCAAGCCATTCGCGCCCTCTTCGCCTATGCGGAGCAGCCGAATTTTCCGCCGCGCTACAATGTGGCGCCGACCCAGCCCGTGCCGGTGGTGCGCATGGAGCGCGATCCCGGCGGCGAGCGCAAGCAGCGGCATTTCGTGCTGGTGCGCTGGGGCTTCCTGCCGGGCTTCGTGAAGGACCCCAAGGACTATCCGCTGGTCATCAATGCGCGGGCCGAAACGCTGGCGGAGAAGCCCAGCTTCCGCAACGCGCTGAAGCGCCGCCGCTGCATCTTCATCGCCGACGCCTTCTATGAATGGCGCAGGCCCCCTGAGGGCGTGCGCAAGGGAGCGCCCCCCGCGCAACCCTTCCTCTTCCGCCGCCGCGATGGCGCGCCCATGGCCATCGGCGGCTTGTGGGAGACCTGGACTGGGCCCAATGGCGAAGAGGTCGACACCGCCTGCATCGTCACCACCCACGCCAATGGCCCCATCAGCGCCATCCACCACCGCATGCCCGTGATTCTGGAGCCCGAGCATTTCGACACCTGGCTCGATTGCGAGGCCCACGACGCCGACGAGGCCTCGCTGCTCATGCGGCCAGCCGAGGATGACGTGCTGGAATTCTGGCCCATCTCCACCGCTGTGAATAAAGTGGTGAATGATGGGCCTGAACTCATGGCGCCGGTGGGCGAGATCGAGCGGGCGGAGCCCAAGCCGAAGAAGGCAGTCAAGCCTGCGGCGCAGGGGGATTTGTTTGGTTAGGTCTTTTTTGCTTATTTAAGCGCAACGCTCGCAGCTTCTCTCCCCTTCATGGGGAGAGATTAGAGAGTGGGGCGCGCGCGATCTCTGACGTTAGCGCCCCCCACCCCGTCTCGCTTCGCGAGCCGACCCTCCCCACGAGGGGGAGGGTATTCAAGCAAGCGTCATCGGCAGCGCGATGGGGCTGCGGAAATTCGAGGAGGAATTCCACGCCACCTTGTTTACGCTCAGATGAAAGTCGGGCACGCGTTCCAGAAAGCGTCGCATGGTCGCCTCCGTCACCAGACGCGCCATCTGGCTGCCCAGACAAAAATGCTTGCCCGCGCCAAAGCCCAGATGTCCCTGCGGGCGCCGCTCGATGTCATAGACGTCGGGGTTGCGGAACTTGCGCCAGTCGCGGTTGCCCGAGCCATAGGCCAGCACCACCTTGTCGCCTGCGCGCAGGGTCTGCCCATGCAACTGCGTCTCCTTCGCCACCACGCGCTTGAAGCGTTGCGCTGACGTGTTGAAGCGCAGGGATTCTTCAATCGCCTGCGTGATCAGCGACGGGTCCGCCACGATGCGGCGGCGCGCGTCGGGGAAGTCGTGCAGGTTCAGCGCGAACATGCTCATGAAGCTGGAGAGCGACTCTACGCCGGCCATCACGAAGGTCGCGGAGGTCAGCACCACCTCGCGCTCGCTCAAGCGGTCGCCGTCAATCTCGGCCTCCGCCAGATGGGTGATGAGATCATCTTTCGGATCGGCGCGGCGCTTGGTGACTTCCGTGGAGATGAAATCCGACAGGAACTTGAAGGCGTCGAGATGTTCCTGCGTGCGGCCCTTGGCGGCCTTGTCGGTGGAGACCGCCAGGATCACCTTGCGGCGAATTTCCGCGTGGTCCATGACCGGCAGGCCCATGGTCTTGAACAGCAGGCCGACCGTGATCTGGCTCGAATAATCCGCGACGAACTCAAATTCGCCGCGCGCCAGAATCCGGTCCAGCGAAGCATCCGCTATGGCCAGCGCAGGCTCGGTCAGGTTCGCCAGATTCTTGCGCGAGAAGGCGGCCATGCTGAGCGCGCG
>CAMDOY010000297.1 GCA_945903655.1 Rhizobium sp. Q54
GACCAACGATCCGCAGGAAAAACAGATCCTCGAGGCGCTGGTGAACGCCACGGAGATCGGCACCTCCTTCTTCTCCACGCCCAATGTGCCGGCGGATCGGGTGAGCGCCCTGCGCCGCGCCTTTGACGCCACCATGGCGGACAAGGAGTTTCTGGATGAGTTGCGCATGACGCGCCTCGGCCTGAGCCCACTTACCGGCGAACAGTTGCAGACCTTCAGCCAGAACCTCGGCGCCTTGCCCGATGCGCTCACCCAGCGGCTCAAGTCCGTCTATAGCGAGAACTGATGATGTCACCTGTCGCGCTTAAAGGAACCGTCTGCCTCGTGACAGGCGCAGGCAGTGGGCTGGGCAAGGCCATGGCGCTCGGCTTGCTTGAAGCAGGCGCGCGCGTCTGCGCCCTCGATGTAAGCCCCGCAGGCCTTGTGGCGCTGCGCACGGCGGCGCAGGAGACCCCCGCCCTGCTGACGCTGACGGTGGACATTCGCAGTGAAGACGATTGCGCCCGCGCGGTGAACGCCGCCTTGCAGGCCTTCGGTTGCGTGCAGGTGCTCGTCAACTGCGCCGGGCTCGGCATGCCCCATATCCGGCATGACTATCTGCGCGATCCCATCAAATTCTGGGAGATCGAGCCGCAGAGATGGCGCGATCTGATCGACGTCAACATCAACGGCGCCTTTCTGCTCTCGCGCGCGGTCGCGCCGCATCTTGTTGCGCAGGGCTGGGGCCGCATCGTCAACGTGACCACGAGTTTCTCCACCATGATCCGTGGCGGCAACATGCCCTACGGCGCGACGAAAGCGGCGCTGGAGGCGGTGAGCAACGGCTGGGTCCAGGACCTCGAGGGCACCGGCGTCACGATGAATGTGTTGATACCCGGCGGGGCGGCGGCGACGGCGATGATTCCCGAGGACTCGCCCTATGATCGGGAGAAGCTGATCGACCCCACGGTGATGGCGCCGCCCATCTGCTGGCTCGCCTCGCGACTGTCCGATGGGGTGACGGGGCGGCGCCTGGTGGCGCGCCAGTGGGATCCCGCCAAGCCCTGGGAGGAGGCTCTGGCGCAAGCCAGCGCGCCCATCGCCTGGCCGGGCCTCGCCAGCGAAGCGCTGAAGGGCCAACCCCGCAGCGCAGGCGCATTGAAGGTGTGAGGGGCTGCGGCGCCAAGGCCCCGCACGCAGGGTCAAACCCCTGCGTAGACGTAGCCCTTGCCATCCCTCTGGATGCGGCCCACCGAGGGATAGGGGAAATGGGTGCAGGCGCAGAGCGCCTTTTCCGCCACCATGCGATCAAACATCTTGCGCCGTGTCGCCTCGGCGCCAGGCCCATCCTGATCATAGAACACATGCCACTGGGGATTGCGCACAAAGAGGGCAGGCACATTGGCGGTGTCGCCGAGATAGAAAAACTGATCGGCGCCGGATGAAATGTGAAACACGCTATGGCCGGGCGAATGGCCGAAGGCGGGGATGATTCGCACGCCCGGAATCACCTCCTGCTCGCCGGACACCAGATGGCACATGCTCTTCCACTTCGGGAAGAAGCTGTGAATGCGCTTGATGTAGCTGTGGCGACGCTGGGGCTGCTCCTTGAAGATGTCAGGCTGGGTCCAGTAATTGAACTCATCCGCAGAGGCGATCATCTGCGCCTTGGGGAAGACCCGCTCATCGCTCGTGCCCACCATCATGCCGTAGATATGATCCGCATGAAAATGGGTGAGCAGGATTCCATCGATCTGCTCGGGCGTGACGTCCGCGAGCTTGAGGCTCTGCAAGAGGCAGCCAGCCGTGGGCACGATCTGCCCGCCGGTTCCCGAATCGATCAGATAGGTCTTGCCCTTGGTCTTGATGATGAGCACCGTCATGCCCATGGAAATGAGGCCGGGATCCACATTGCCCTCGGCCAGCGCCTTCTTCGTATCGGCGATGGTGGCGTTGGCGATGAAATCATCCGTGTGTTCGCGGGTCCACACGCCATCATTCACGGCGATAACTTCGATATCGCCGATGGTGAAGCGTTTGACGGAGGGCTGGCTGGTGTTCTGCGCATAGGCGGCGGGCACGAGCTCCATGGTTCCATTGAGCGAAAAAGCCGCCGATGCGGCGGCTGCGGAGACCACGAAGTTACGGCGATTGACGACGGTCATGTTTTTCCCTTGTCGATATTTTTTGACTGTTCAGTCGGGAGGATAACGCGCGCCATCAAACTGTCAAATCCATCGCTTGTCGCCAAGCTGATCACGTTCGGGTTTCCCTTGGCCGTGGAAATCGCATCACAATCATCTTCTGCGCGACAATCTTTCCGAAGTGCTCGGTGACAGGCACGGGCATGCATTTTTCCAGGGCGTCGAGGGCGGCGGAAACGAAGACACGCTGATCCTCAGGGCTTCCGGCAAGCTTTGAATAGGTGATCATCGGTTTACCGCGCAGGGCGCCGTAATGGGTCAGGCTGAAACGCAAAGTCAGCTCCGAGCCTTCGACGCCCGGCGGAACCCTGGCGCATTGATAGAGGAACTGGAACAGCTCCTGGATATTGTCGGGCGTTTGAGACATCCCTTTTGTCTGGGCCCAGGCTGGCGCGCTCATGGCGACAAGCCCCATGGCGGCGCAACCGAAAATCAGAGAACGCATAATCGCCTCCGCAAATCATGCCCCCATGGGTGGTTCATGGCGCTTTTGAGCAATCAACAAAACCAATCGCCGCTTGGGGCTCACTTCACCTCGGTCAAGGCGAGCGCGCGATCCACAACCGCCCTTTCAAAGGTGCTGACCCGCGCCACCAGCGCCTGCATGACCTCGCCCGTGACAGGCTCGACGTCAATGTTCAGCTTTTTCGCATCCGCCTGAAAGTCAGCGTCCTTCATGGTCGCCTCAAAAGCCTTGCGCAGGATCGCTATGCGATCAGCGGGCACATCAGGCGGCGCGACCAGAGGCCAGGCCATGACTTGAGAGGAGAAGAGCAGCTCCAGCGCCTTTCTATCAATGTCTGTCTTGGCGAAATCCATGATCAGCGGCACATCCGGCAGATCCGGCGCCTTCTCCAGGGCCATCTGAACGATGATATTGACCTTCTTTTCGTCGAGCCAGGACTTGGACCGGCTCTTCAGGCTGCCCCAGGACCAGCCAAAGCGCGCATCGACCTCACCCTTTTCCATGGCCATGGTGACATTGTTGCCGCCGGGATAGCCGGTGACGAGCCGGATCTTCGCGCCCGTCAGATTATGCAGCAGGGTCGGAAAACGCCCGGTGTCGTCGGTGACCCCGGTGGCGCCCGTGGTGATTTCCTGCGTCATCAACTGGTCGATGGAATGGATGCCGCGCGTATGCCAGACAACCGCGACGGACACCTCATTGCTGGTGCTTCCAATGGGGATGAAGCGCTTGGGATCATATTTAGCCGTCTGCGGATTGAAGACGGGCTCAATGGGATAGCTGCGCGACAACATGCCGAGGGTCGTGCCATCGCGCGGCGCCACCGAATAGAGGTTCAGGATCGTCTTGATGCCGCCGGAGCCCGGAAGGTTCTGCGGCAACATGATGGGTTGCCCGGGAATATGCCTGGGCATGTGGCGCCCCACCAGGCGCGCGGTCGCGTCATAGGTGCCGCCTGCGGCGTAGCCGATCAGCAGCGTGATGGTCTTGCCTGCGAAAAAGGATTGCTCGGCGGTTTGCGCCATCACGGGGCTGGCGAGGGCCAGGCCGCACGCAAGGACGGTGATCGCTTTCTTCATCATGGCGTCCTTCCCTTCTGCGCATGGGCCCTCTTGCGGGGCGCATGCGGCGAGCCAGTGACGCCGCCACCGGCGACGTCGGGAGTACATCGCCGTCCCGTCGGGACGGCGGATGATCGTCAGGCCAGTTCCAGCTGGAACAGGTTGATGGCGTTGTCGCGCGTCAGTCGCTGGCGACGCTCTTCCGACAATCCCTGCAGGTGATGCTCCACCACCTGCCGCGAGTGCGGGAAGGTCATGTTGAAATGGGGATAGTCGTTGGACCACATGCAGTTCTTCTCGCCCCACCAGGGGAAGAAGCGCGTACCCACATAGTCCTCGAGGAAGGTGCCGTAGACATGTTCGGCGAAGATTTCACTGGGCTTTCGATTGATGGGCAAGGGCCGGGAGTGGCGGAACCGCTCGAAATAATAGTCCCATTGCTGCAACAGGAAGGGCAGCCAGCCGATCTCGCTTTCAGCCATCAACAGCTTCAGATCAGGGTGACGATCAAAGGCGCCGGAGAAGATGAAGTCGAACAGCGTATTGGCGGAATCGTTCGTCTTGGTGTTGGTGGCGTCCTTGAGGCCCTGCACGCCGCCCTTCTGGCCGGTCTTGACGTAGGAATGGCCGGTGAGGATATGGCAGATGACGGGCTGCTTGGCCTCCGCGCAGGCGGCCCAGAGGGGCTCGTAATGGTCTGACGTGAAGGGCAGGCGCGCGTCGGGCACCTGCCAGATCATGGCGCCCTTCAGCCCCATGTCGAAACCGCGCTGCATCTCCTTGATGCCAGCCTTCATGTCATAGACCGACACCAGCGGCGCGCCATAGAGGCGCTTGGGGTCGGCCTTGCAGAAGCCATGCATCCAGTCGTTGTAAAGCTTGAAGGCTTCCTGCTGGGTTTCGACATCGTCCATGCCGAAGAGCGCCATGCCGTAGTTGGGGAAGAGAATTTCCGCCGCGACGCCGTCCGTGTCCTGATCCTGCAGGCGCAGATGGGGGTCAGTGGCGCCGGGGGGAGAGTTGCGGAAGGGCACCTTCGGCAGATGCTCCTGCAAGCGCTTGGGCAACTCACGCCAGAGCTCTTCGGGCTCCATCACATGGGAGTCGGTGGAGACCATCTTCGGGATGGTTGAAAGCTGCTCATCGGTCATGTCCACGCCGACGACCGTGCGCCGGGGGAAGGTGCGGGCCTGCTCTTCCGACATGCCAGCGAATTTGGAGGCGTCAACGGGCAATTCAGGCATGGGGCTTTCCTTGTGTGAGTGGGCGCTCAGGCGCGTGTTCTTGTTTACAGGCCGCTTTGT
>CAMDOY010000298.1 GCA_945903655.1 Rhizobium sp. Q54
CTGAATTTTGTGGAGGCGACGGACCAGATCGTGCGCGGGGCCGTGCAATATCTGGCGCGCAATGGCGCCAAGGTTGGCCTCACCGGTTTTTGCCTTGGCGGGGCGGTCACGGTCATCGGCTCAACGCGCATTCCCGAACTGTCGGCGGCCGTGTGCTTTTACGGCATTCCGCCGGAGGCCGCCGCCGAGCCCGCGGACATCAAGGTTCCCTTCCAGGGCCATTTCGCTAATTCGGACGATTGGTGCACGCCAGCCGTGGTCGATGGTTTCGAGACGGCCCTGCGCGCCGCTGGCAAGCAGGACGAGATCTTCCGCTATGATGCGGAGCATGGTTTTGTGAACGAGCAGCGCATCGCTGCTTATGACCGCCCAAGCGCAGAGCTCGCCTGGAGCCGCACGCTGGACTTCTGGAAGAAGCATCTGGAGTAAGAAGTTGTTCCCAATCCGGAAAGTCGCGACACGGCTTTCCGGATTGGCTGGATGCGTTAGACTTTCAAGAAGTACTTTCCGTGATCGTCGCGCTCGACGCCCGGCATGCCAAACATTTCGCGCACGATTTCTCGTCCATCGCGACTGCCGGTTGCCGCCATGAGTTCCTCGAACCGTTTGGGTCCATCTTCCAGCGCCGCTCGCAGGCTGGGAAAGGTCTTGCCGGGATATCGGGGGGGCACGGGGATCTGCAATTCCCATTTGTTGGCGTATTGCATGGGCCAAGTCAGGTCAAAGCCCGCCTTTGCGCCTGTATGGGCGCCATGTAGGGACGGGTCGAGGGGCGACAGGCGCACGCCGGTCGCCTGAATGAGATCCTTGTCCACCTGGAAGCGTGTGCCAAAGGCCCATTCGAACTGCTGGTCGTTGAAAATGTCGATATCGGGGTCGACAGCAAAAGCATGTTTCGCCGAGGTGCTTCCCAGCACCGTATGCAGCGCGCTGCGGGCCTCGCCTGGGTAGCGCTGCCTGAGTGAAAAGCGGATGCTCATTGATCCGCCCGCCGAGACCGGCGCATAGACGGCGATAGGCTCGCGCACGACGCTCTTCAGGGCTTCCCAGGCGTTGAGTTCGGTGCGCAGGGCTTCAAGGTTTGAGGTGTCCGTGAGATCCATGCGGCTGCCGCTGATGGTCGCGGTCTGGAAGAGGGCGTCCTTGCGGTGGGTGATCGCGGTGATGTGGAATACAGGATTGCGCTTCACGCCGCCGTAATAGCCTAAATATTCCCCGTAGGGCCCTTCCTTCTCCGTATAGCCGGCGGGGTCGAGATAGCCTTCAAGAATGATTTCGGAATCGGCGGGGACCATCACAGGCTGGGTGACGCATTTCACCACCGCCATGGGGGCGGCGCGCAAGGAGGAGATCAGCCCCAGCTCGTCGCCGGGCTGCTTCATGGTGGCGGCGACGAGGTCGATGGGATGCATGCCGATGACATAGGCCACGGGCACTTTCTCGCCCCGCGCCTGCGCCGCCATATAGATTGCGCGCAGATCGCTGGGGGCGTTGAGGTCAACGCCGGTCTCCTTCGGGCCGCGCAGCATGAGCCTGCGAATGCCGCAGTTGGAAAGGCCCGTCGCCGGATCAACGGTGAAATCGACGGTGGCGGAGATATAGGGCGCGCCATCGAAAGCGTGCTGCAGATGGGCGGGCAGTTTCAGGACATCGATGTCATCGCCGGTAATGACGACCTGCTGCACCGGGGCGTCATTGCGGGTTATTTCGACGAGTTGCGGCTGTAATTTCAAGCGCCGTTGCAACTCCGTAACGATTTCTTCTCTTGGCACGCCCAGCGCGCGGGCCAGGCGCTCGCGCCCGCCCACCACATTGCCGACGACTTCGACGCCCTCAGGCCCCGCCTTCTTGAACCAGACGGCCCTGGGATTGCCTTGCATGATCGCAGCCATGTCGGCGAGGTCCACCTTGTCCTCGCGAACGTCGAGCTGATCGGTGCTAAGAAGACTTTCGATGAAATTGCGCAGACGGAACTGGTCGAGATCGATGCTGTGTTTCGTGTCATGGGTCGTTCTGTCGTCCATTGAAGCCTCCCGGGGCGATCTTGTTTTAGGTCAGCGAAATTTCTCGCCGGTGACGATGCCGTTGATCAAACCCGCATGAACCTTGCGCGCTGCGAACGACATTTCCATCGATGTGTTGAGATAGGTTTTGATGCCGCGCACCACGGGCGGCGTATTCGTTGAGAGTTGGCAGAGGATCCGCTCCACCTCCGCATCGAGCTGCGCTTCTGGAACGACGATGGCGATGATGCCGATCTCCTTCGCCTCCGCCGCCTTGATCACGTCGCGGGTGTAGGCCATGCGCGCCAGGGTTGTGCGGGTGACGCGCTCAGCCAGCGCCGTCAGCACCAGGGTCGGAGCGATATCGTGGTTCATTTCCGGCACAGAGAATTCGGCGGTGTCGGCTGCAACCGCTACATCCGCCAATGCGGCCAAGGCGCAGCCAACCCCTGCCGCCTTGCCTCCTATCTTGGCGATGACGGGAACCGGGACATTGCGAAGGACCTCATAGAAATCGAGAACGGGGTCGGCGATCAGCGCCTTCAGGTCCAGCGCGGTCTTTCGCGCGCAGGGCGGGGGCATGGTGGCGCGGCGACCAGCGCAGAAATCCGCACCATCTCCGGTAAACAGCACCGCCCGGGTTTCCGGTTCAAGGTGAGCAAGCGCCGCCGCGACGTCGGTCGCCATTTCAGCGGAGAGCGTGTTGCGAACCGAAGGCGCATTCAGCGCAATCTCCAGTATCCCCCCCTGCCGACGCGCGACTCTTATTTCTGTCATCATTTTTCCCCCGGGCATTGTTTTTAACCCAGCTTCGCGGCCCACTGTTCTAAAGTCAATGCCGGGAGATGCGTGGGATAGATGGGCGCCATCCCAATTTTCTCTTGGCTTGCTGATATGCTTTGAAAGTGAGGCAGATCCTTCGCCGATGCACGGGCATGTCCTCCTGGAGCACAGGCGGATGATCGTCGCAAAGACCTCGATTTGACAGTTTCAGGCCAAATTCTGATACTTAAGAAGAGGGGCTGGTCCTAGGCGACGATGCCTCATTTGCAGGAGGAACAGATGATACGGGCCATGATGCGCCTGGCGGTGGCTTGCTTTGCCTTTGCAATTTGCGGAGCAGCTATCGCGCAGGACTTTCCCAAGCGAACGGTGACGATCGTGGTTCCTTTTGCGGCCGGTGGTGGTGGTGATATTCTCGCCCGCATGGCGGTCCAGCGGCTTGAAGCGAAATGGGGCGTTCCGGTAGTCGTCGAGAACAAGCCAGGGGCAGGCGGAAATATCGGCGCTGCCTCAGTCGCTCGGGCGGCGCCCGATGGATATACGCTGCTATTGGCTGGCAGTCCGCAGTTTGCAGTCAATGTGACGCTTTTCAAAACATTACCATATGATCCAATCAAGGACTTCGCGCCGCTTGCCTTGGCGGCGGCCACCCCGTTTGTGCTCGTGGTGAATCCCAATGTTCCCGCAAAAAGCGTGGCGGAATTCGTCGCATATGCGAAGAGCCAGCCTCAACCCCTGAGTTATGCGACGGCTGGTTTTGGCGTGCCGCATCATCTCTATATGGAGCTTTTGAAGAGTATGACTGGCCTGAATATGACGCCAGTTCCATACCGGGGAAGCGCCCCCGCGCTCAGCGATGTCGTTGCCGGACATATTCCAGCGATGTTCGTCGATCTTGGTCCTGGCTTAGGGCAGATGCAGGGCGGCGGCGTGCGCCCACTGGGCGGCTCAATGGCCAGAAAGCTTGAAGCGCTCCCGGATGTGCCCACCATCAACGATACGCTGCCAGGCTTCGATGTCGCCTCTTGGCAGATGTATGCGGCGCCTGCTGGCACACCCAAGGAAATCGTGTTAAAACTTAATGCGGACCTGAGGTCCGTGCTTGAACTGCCGCAGATGAAGGAGCAGGTCAGCAAGTCCGGAATGTTGCCGCTGGAGCCAGGTTCCGTGCAGGAGCTTCAAGTCTTCATGAAATCCGAAATTGAAAGGTGGGGCGAGGTGGTGCGCAAGGCCGGCATCGAAGGATCGCAATGAGTGAGGTCAGCCGCACCTCTGATCCTGCACGGGATAGTATGACTTTGCGAGTCTCACTGATCGATTTTTCACCGTCTTTCTTGCAGGAGAATGGTCGGATTGAACTGCGGACTTACCTCGCATGCGGATAGTTCTAATGGTCTGAAGACATGTGCAAAATTAGAAGCTGGAGGAAAATTGTGATTATCTCTGCTTTCTTCAAACGTAAACCTAGCCATCTCATTTTCCCACTTTCAGTTCTGGCTGCAGCCTGCGTCTTTACGATGGGCTCAATTTCAAAATCGGTAGCTCAAGTTGAATGGCCGCAACGGCCGGTGACAGTCGTGGTCCCCTATGCGGCTGGCGGAAATACGGACATTATGGCGCGCCTCGCCAGCGATGCGCTTTCGCAAAAGTTGGGGCAGTCCTTCATCGTTGAAAATAGGCCTGGCGCGGGTGGCGCGATCGCGACACAAATGGTTGTTTCATCCCCGCCGGATGGATATCGTTTGTTGTTCGCATCAACGGCGCAAACTTCAATTGTGCCCTATGTGCAAAAAGTTCGCTACGACGCTGTAAAGGATCTGACGCCGGTAGCGATATTCGGACAAAACTTTTCAGTTCTGGCAATTAGCGCCAAGCTTCCGGCTAAAGATCTTTCAAGTTTTATTGCCTATGCCAAAGCAAACCCTGGTAAAATAAATCACGGCAGTGGCGGCGCCGGCACTGTCGCTCATCTTATAAGCGCCAGCCTTGGGATGCGCGCTGGTATCGATCTGGTGCATGTTCCATACAAAAGCGGCTCTCAGTCGGTCACGGATCTTTTATCCGGTCAAATAGAAATGTACTTCGGAAATTCTGCGGAGCTTTTGCCGTTTGGTGGGAGCGACAAAATTCGATTGGTTGCCGTTGGTACTCTCAAGCGGGTCAAACAATTGCCAGAGGTTCCAACCGTGGCGGAAGTAATCCCCGGTTTCA
>CAMDOY010000299.1 GCA_945903655.1 Rhizobium sp. Q54
GCGAGAAGCAGGTCAATCTCCTGTTCCAGATGGGCCTCGAGAAAGAGCCAGCGATGGCGCATGTTCCGGCGCTGATCGATTACGCACAGACGCCGCTCGACCGCAGGGCGTTGGAGCTTCTTCTCACGCCGCTCGAAATAGGCAGACCCATCTACGCGCCGCCGGGCGTGCCCGCCGATCGGGCGATGGCGCTGCGTGAAGCTCTCGAGCGAACGCTGCGCGACCCCACCGTGCTGGATGAAGCCAAGAAGGCGGGACTGCCCTTACAACATGTGCCAGCTGCGAAGATCGAGAAGTTGCTCGAAGATGTCTATTCTGCGCCGCGCGAGGTCTTGATGCGCGCCCGGACGGCACAGGAGTAGAGAAGCGACGGGGGAGACGAGGGTAAGATCGCCTCCGGCTCTCAAGGCTGAACTTCCTCCAAAGTTTGTTTCGCCTGAACTGCGGCCCAGTTATGAGACATCGCTTAGCGCCGGTTGGGCCGCCATTTTTAATCCCGTAGCGACATCGGCTGCAAGTCCGCGCTGTTCTGCCCGGATTTGATTTGGTGCCTTGTGTCCGTGGCGCTGGCGAAGCCAGGCGCCAGATACGATACGATCCATCGGCATGCGCGATTGGGCGCATGTGGGACGGAGCGAGTAGCCGTTGGTATTACGAGACCTGTGCGCGGAGGGGTGATTTTATAATTTTGACGTGTGTAGAGCATCATTCAAGAATGTTATTGGTAGATCGTTGCGTTTGGTGAGGCATTGGCGCCCAGAGGCTGTTACCCCCTCACCTGAGGGTCACGCGGCGGCCGCGAGGATACTCTGTGCTCTCTTCATATTGTAAGCGATGGCGGTGAGGCAGATCTGCAACGAGGCTTTCGCCAATCCCATCCATCGCATTCGCCGCAAACCATATGATCGCTTCCAGGTGCCGAAGATCTTTTCGATCCGGCCGCGGCCGCGATGAATCGGTTAGTTGCATGAATCGAGCCGGGTTAGTGATTCCTGCACGTCGCGTCCCCAAATTTGCGTCGCCACGATGCGCGGCGTGCCGCCCTTGGCGCGGACGGCCGCCCGAAAGGTTTCTCCCCTATAGGCGCTGTCGGCGAAGACTTCACCGGGATTATCCGGGAGAGCTTCTCCGCCTGCCTTGCCATCATGGACGTTCGCAGGGGTGATGGCGATTTCCTCCACGAGTGCGGTTTCAGCATCGGCGCCCACGTGCGCCTTGAAGCCGTGAACCACTGGCTTCCGCTTGTGTTTGACCCATCGAGCTTCCTCATCACTCTTACTGGCAGAGGCGATGATGGTGGCGTCGACGGTAGTACCCATCTTCACCCGAACCGCCTTCGCTTTTAATTGCGAGGTCACGTTATCGAACAGATCTTGGTCAAGCCCTCGGGCGCTCAGCGCCTTGCGAAATCTAACGAAGGCTGTGCGCTCCGGAGTCTGATCTAATCTCGAAAACCCGCAGAAACGGCGAAATGAGCCACGGTCGTCGAGAGCCTCTGCAAGCTTCACGTCCGAGAGGTCATACCAGACGGCGAGCATGAGCGCCTTGAAAAGCGCCAAGGGCGGCCAGGCTGGCTCACCTTTCGCCGCGCAGGAGACGCAGGCTAGCCGCTCATCGACTGCTGCCCAGTCGATCAACCTCGCCAGATCATCCAAGCATGAATGATGGCGGTTGAATTCACTAAAACCGAAGCTTTCCTGACCGATCTGACGTCGCGACATGAAGTACCTCAATCCCCTGGATTAATGAAGAGAATCACGAAATCGACGATACGTCGAGACATATCCGCGCACAGGTCTCATTACGCGCTCATCGGATCAGTTCGCATGGCGCGACGTAACCGCAGAGGAGGTCGGTACCGACAAGCCCTGAGATCCGCCGTATGTAAACGCCTGCTGATGAGAACTTTATTGAAGCCTGATCGAATGGAGCTACGGGGCGTTTTGAGCTGCGCTATATTGGGTTATTTCTATGGTGCCGTCGGGGGCGGTCTCGTTCGGCGGTTAAGTGCGCAGAGAATGCTGGCGGCGGTTCAACGTTTCCGGCCAGGCGGGTCGTCGGATTGCACAACGCCGGCAAGCAGCGAGCGCAACTGGGGTTAAGGCCGTTTCCCTACCCATTGACCTGAGCGCTAGCAGCAGGCAAGAATAAGGGAAATAAACTCAAGGAGGCACGCCATGACCGATAAGCCTACTCCCCGTTACGGTATCGACCCCTATCTGGACTGGGTTAAGGACGAGGGTTTGCGGGTGCATGAAGGCTATTACGCTTTCCTCATGGGCGTCGAAGTTGAGCCTTGGGCTCGGGTAGGTTGCAAGGCGGCGGTTTGTCATCTCAAGGGGCGGGGCGATTTTGCGAACCTCTTCGTTTTTGAAATCCCGCCCGGTGGCTCTACTTCTCCTCAGCAGCATCTCTATGAGGAGGTTATCTATGTTCTGGAAGGCTCGGGCTCGACCCAGCTTGAGTTTCCCGACGGGTCCAAACGAAGTTTCGAGTGGGGCCAGCGGGGCATGTTTGCGATACCCTTGAATGTAAAGTATCGCCATTTCAACACCAGCGGTCATAATCGTGTGCGCCTTTCCAGTACTACTGACTTGCCAATGAAAATGAACGCTTTCATCGATCCATCGTTCATTTTTGACAATCCATATGTGTTCAAGGACCGCCTCGGCCGTGAGGAGTATTTTGAAGGACAGGGCGACCTCTACATGGTTCGTCCCGGCAACAACATGTGGGAGACCAATTTCGTACCGGACCTCGACGCCCTTGAATTACACGCTTGGAATGAACGTGGAGGTGGGTCCACCAATATTATGTTCGTACTCGCCAACGGGATCATGCATGCGCATATTTCGGAAATGAAAGTGGGCACTTACAAAAAGGCGCATCGTCATCATAATGGCGTTCATGTCATGTGCGCTTCGGGCACAGGTTATTCCTTGCTGTGGCACGAAGGTGAGGAATTCATCCGCGTCGACTGGGAGCATGGAATGGTCTTTCCTCCTGCTGACAAGCAGTTTCATCAACACTTTAACGTAGGCAAACGCCCTGCGCGCTATTTTGCAACCGCTGTTGGCGGCATCCGTTACCCCTTTACGGATGGCATGCGGCGCGCCACAGGTGGCTCAACCGATGGCAAGCCGAAGGCCGTCGCTGCATCCACCAGCATCAAGCTTGGCGGCGATCAGGTTGAATACGAGGATCAGGATCCGCGTATTCATGAAATGTTTCTTGAGGCACTCCAGAAAAATGGGGTTGAACCCAAGATGGAGCAATGGGTGTCATCGAAAACAGCGGCAGAATAGGAAGCCTGCTCTGCTATGGGCCTCATTGGAGACACGGGGGATGTGATCATTCGAAACATCCCCCAAGCCTGTGTGTTGTCCAGCCTCTCCCTGGGGCTCATTGGTTTTTTCCTGGTCGGGCCACTTGAGACAGGATGATCATCCAATGGATGCTTTTATGGCGTAAAGGGTTCATTTCGTCGCGTTGACGTAGCGGTTTCGAACCCCTTCATTCGTAGAAGTGATCAGCGAGACGATTTTTTCCACCGCCACGCTGTCGATCAGATTGACCTCAAGTTTGGATCTTTCTGCATCGGCGTGGAATTCCTTGTCATCCATAAGAGCATTGAAGGCTGTGCGGAGTGTCGCGAGACGGTCCGATGGTACTTCGGGTGGGGTAAGAAAGGGCCGAGCCACGGTTTTCTGGGTGAAGTAAAGCTCCAGAACTGCCCGCTCCAGAGGCCCTTTTGTGAAGTCTAGTGCCCTTGGAACATGCGCTAGTTCCGGGGGTGCGTTCAACGAACCCTGCAACAGAACTTTTACTTTTCCATCACGAAGCCAATGAGGTTGCTGCGCATTGAAACTGGACCAAGACCAATCCGCAATTCCCTGTAGTTCGCCCCGTTCCATGGCCAAGCCTATTTCCGTCGTTCCATTATAGCCATTCACTATTTTAAATTTTGTGCCGAGAAGGTCATTGTAAAGTCGTGCGGTTGTTTCGGGGTCCACATTGATCACGCCTCCGACGACCAACTCTTTCTCAAAGAGGTCGCGCGTTGTGAGAAATTCACTGGATGCGTTGGCGAGGGTGACGCCGACCTCGCTGTTCAGGCTTCCGAGCCAATTAAATTTGCTAATGTCGAATTGCACCTGTGGAAGCTTGTTGAGGCCGATCAATAGCATTCCGCGTTGAAGCAAAGCGATTGTAAGTCCGTCTCTTGGGGCATTGTTGGCGAGGTAATTGGCTGCCACCAGGGATCCGCCAGCGGGCATGTTCTGGACCACAATGGAGGGTTTTCCTGGAATGTGCTTGCCCATGTGACGTGCGGTGAGCCGCGCGAGAAGGTCATATCCACCACCAGCGGCGGATCCCGCCACAAGGTTGATCTGCTTTCCAGCGTAGAAAATCTGTGGTTGACTTTGGGCTGAGGTACCAAAAACCATGGCGAGCAGCGTGATCATATATCGGGCGTTGAGCATGCTCACATTCCTTTTGGTCGTGTCCCCCAGCGTGGTGTAACAAGCTTGGCTTAATTACGACTTTCGCTAGTTTGTACCGGGTTGTTCAGGTCGCCAAATCGGGCAGCCAGAAGGAGTGAGTATGGCTGATTGGGGTGATGGGTTCCAGTGTTATGTAAAGGCGTTTCTAGCAAGCCCATTCGTGTCTTTGTTCGAGCGGGATAGTTTCCTATGAGGCAGCTGATGGCGGCTTCATCGGGGAAAATACCGACCACCTTGATGTGTGCGTAGGCCAATGCATCGGGTCATGCATTCCAATATGTAGCCGGCCACCCAGCTTGCTTCTACAGGTCTTTTTGAACGATGTTTCCTAAATCTGCTAAGTTCAAGTCTGGTTCTATTTCGCCGAGGTGCTGATTCCTGACGAATCCGCCCACGATTCCGAGATTATGTCGCCCACCATAACGGGATGATGCCGCCCACCATTCCTGAATGAAGCCGCCCACCGGAACGGGATT